>JBASAN010000296.1:0-1586 GCA_049650625.1 Ornithinimicrobium sp. | reverse complement strand
GTCCTATCCTGCGCTAAGCGATGGCGCACCGTTCACGGTGTCGGTCTACCAGGTAACCGGACTACTCGGAATGATGCGGGAGTACGTCGACCTGGTTGACCGTTGGATCGGAACCAGCGCCGCATTTGGCTGGAAGATCCTCGAGGACCGGTGGCGGGAGGCATGGCCACTAGGAAGGCGACTTGCCGCAGGTCAATCTGCTGCGCAGGTCGTCAGAAACTCATGCATGCACCTTCAGTTTCCATGCCCGGGAAACTTCGATTCCCTCGCATCGGAGATTGTGAACCGAAGCCTACTTGCTTAGCGGTGTCGGCACCACCTTCCTCTTGCCAAGTTCTGCCGACTGCGATTACAGCTCGGACGGGGTAAATGGTGGGTAAAGATAAGGAGGAGGTGAATAGCGAACGGAAACGCGATCTGTTGCACCAAGCCGCCGCTTCCGGTGTTATCACGATGCGATAGAGACACCGGCAGGTAGGTGGCTTCTTGGACCCCTTACAGGGTGACAAGAGCGCGATCGAGGACCAGCTCGAGGACGCCGTGGTGGCCCTCGGTGCGTTTCGCGTCGTCAAGCTCGACACCGCCGCGGTCGATGAGTCCCGGCGACGGGTCCAGCAGCTGACCCTCGGGCATCGAGGCCGGAAGGGCGACCCGCTCTACGGGATCGCAAAGTTGTTGCGTGCCGGCGCGGAGAAGGCCACCGACAAGCAGCGGGCCAGCCTGGGGAAGCCCATCGCTGCCTGCCCCGATGAGCACTTGGCGGTCTGGATCGCGTGGTCGAGCGCCCGGCAGCTCCGTGCGGCCTACCGCCACCGCGACCAAATCGAGGGCCGCAAAATCGCCGAGAAGGTCCTCGATTCGATTCCGACGTGCCCGGCCCCAGAGATCGCTCGCCTAGGCCGCACCCTGAAGCGCTGGCGAGATTCGTTCTTGGCCTACTCACCACCGGCCGGTCGAACAACGGCGGCACCGAAGCCGACAACGGGCTCATCGAGCTCCACCGCCGCATCGCCCAAGGCTTCCACAACTACGACAACTACCGCCTACGGATGCTGCTGATCGGAGGCGGACTGACCGCCCCCACCTCAAGTACAAAGAGCCCCTAAACCCCGCCGCGGAATGTCTCGCCACGCTCGGTGAGCCAGTCGGCGAAGGCCTTGCCCGAGCGGCCCTGGACCAGGTCCACCAGTCGGGCGTGGAGGCGTCCGTGCTGGCCACGGCCCAGGTCCACCATCCCGGTCAACTCCTTCGGTCCACGCCCGCCCTGGTCGGTGGGCTTGGCCGAGACGTGGTGCCAGACGTGCTCGTCGACGCCGAGGGCGATGACACCTGCGAACCGGGCGGGGTCGGTGGCCATCTGTTCAAGCAGTGGTTTTGTCGAGCGCCACGCGGTGCGCCTTGACGTGCCCAGCTGCCGGGCAAGGCCCGCGATCGATGGGTGCTAATTGAGTCTCAGCGAGGGCCTCGCGTACTCCGCGGGGATGGCCTGGCGCTCCACGCTCCCGAACCAGACCTTGACGAGGTTCATCAACGACGCATGGATCGGGGTGAAGTGCGCGACGAAACGGGGGTTTGCCTCGAGCCAG
>JBASAN010000295.1:0-1638 GCA_049650625.1 Ornithinimicrobium sp. | reverse complement strand
CCCCTGAACCCAGGGGCGTCCAGTGACTGCCAAGCGGATCGCTCGGATCGCGCCCGCGATGGTCGCCGTAACCGGACGGGGATGGGCGCGCGGAGCGTGCCCATCGGGCTACGGGGTGGGCTCGCGGGGACCATGGATGGCTCACGTGAGCCCTTCTGACGGTCGTGCCCCGGGGCAAGCACACGGCGGCGCGATCGCTGACGTTCCTCGGCGCCGTCGGCAGCACGTGAGAGGGTTTCGGCGAACGGCCCGCAAGACTCCCAAGCCGCAACCGAGGACGCCTTGAGATCTGAAATTCGCGACAGCACGATCACGGCGCTGTCAGAGCGCGTGCGTAAACGGGGGTACACGAAGTACCTCTCCGGGATGCGGCTCGTTAAGCTCCGCGGTTTCGAGGACGTCGAGATCCGCTTCGACTTCCCCGTCACAGCGCTGATCGGGCCCAACGGTGCGGGCAAGACGACCATCCTGGGCGCGGCCGGGCTAATTTACGACTCTGTCCCGCCCCGACGGTTCTTCGCCAAGAGCGGCGCCTACGACGGCTCGATGCGTGGCTGGAGAATCGAGTACGAGCTGATCGACCGGAGTCGCCACGGGTCACCGTCGGTTAGCCGCACAGCGAGTTATCTCAAAGCCAAGTGGAACCGCGACGCCGTGGAGCGGGTGGTCGTCATCTCGGGCATCAGTCGGACCCTGCCTGCGAGCGAGCGGAAGGACACGTACCGCTTCATCAAGGGCGACTTCACCGGCGCACGCGAGGTCACGTTCTCGAAGGCCGTGGTGGAAGCGGTGGAGAACATCCTTGGCAAGGCGGCCGCCAACTACCTCCAAGTCGACGCCGACGCCGAAGGCAAGAACTCGATATATGCCGTGCGCGGCAGCAGCGACGACGAAGACAGTTACAGCGAGTTCCACTTCGGCGCGGGCGAGGCCAGCATCATCCGCATCGTTAGCCGCATTGAGGAAGCCCCGGACGACTCGTTGTTACTCATCGAGGAGATCGAGAACGGGCTGCACCCGGTGGCGACACGCCGGGTGGTTGAGTACCTGATCGAAGTCGCCCGGAGGAAGTCCTGCCAGGTCATCTTCACCACCCACTCCAACGATGCCCTTGCGCCTCTGCCGACCGAAGCCGTGTGGTCGAGTTACCGCGGCCGGGTGACCCAGGGCAAGCTCGACATTGCCGCGCTCCGCACGCTTACGGGGCAGGTGGAGGCGCAGCTGGCGGTGTTCACCGAGGACGCCTTCGCGGCGATGTTCGCCGAAGTCACGCTTCGCTTGCACTGTCAGGCCAAGAACTACGAACTGGCCGGAATCGAGATCCATAGTCTTGGCGGTGCGTCGCCCGCACGCGACCACACTCGGTTCCATAACGCGAACCCCGTGCGCAGGTTCCGCGCCGTCGCCATGCTCGACGGTGACAAGCGCGTTGAGGACGGCTACGAGGCTGGCCAAATTACTGATCCGGCGAACACCCACGGGACCCCTACAACCGGCCGCGCGGACATCGCGTATGGGCCGGGCGACGGCCACCCTGAAGCAGCGGTGTTCGAGGACATCCACGACAACCTCGACACGATCGGCAACCTACTGGGGAAGCTCACCATCGCCCTCCAACTCGACACGCCCATGCAGTCG
>JBASAN010000294.1:0-2755 GCA_049650625.1 Ornithinimicrobium sp. | reverse complement strand
CTGGCCCTGGCTCCCCATCACGGCACCGTGAGGATGCCTCCGGAATTCCCCGAGATCGGTGTGTGCGTGCTTCAGAACGGCCCGTCACACGTGACACGGGCCTACCGGCACCTGTCGAGTCACGAGTGCGGATGCGTGCTCTCGACAGAGGTGTCGGGAAACCTGCAGGTGCCATGGTGGCCTATCTGAGGTGGCGCGAACGCGCGGTCCCAGCGAGACGTTCTCGCGCGAACGGTGCGGGTTCGCCCTGCGTGGATGCCTGGTATCGCCTCCCGATGCGCCCTGGAGATGACGGACCCCGATCACGCACGCCACTGGCTGCACCGACTCGTGGACGAGCCCGTGGCTCGTTTGTGATGTTCGGGTCGTGTGGCGATGCAGGGATGACCGCCTGCTGGGGCCCCGCGACCTACACCGCTAGTAGAGCTGAGGGACCACGGTGGCGACCGCATGGTTGTCCTGTCCCGAGGTCCGCGGGTCGCCGTGCGTGGTTACGCGCCGTTCGGCCGCCTGTCGGTCGGCGCTCCCCGAACCGGCGTGCCCAAACCACCGACGACGGGTGCGGCCGGATGCACTGTCTCGCATGTGCACGTACCTTGACCGCATGACCAGGGCACAAGCTTGGCGACGGCTGCGATCTTTGCGTGCCGACCCGCCTGGTCTGGCGGGTCGTGGAGATCGTCGTCACACATTCGGCGCCGCTCTAGAGCAGGCCGAGCAGCTGCTGCGAGCTGCAGAGGCCATGGGCGTGGAATCCCGACCGATCAACCTGTTCTACGGACTTTCGCAGGGAGCGCGAGCGGTCGCAGCGGCTCGCATCGACACTCGAGATTGGATGTTGCGCGGTCACGGGATAGACCATGTCGGAAGCCTTGACAAGCCAATCGCGGCCATCCAGGTTGTCGACACGCCTGACGTTCGCGGATCGTTCACCTCTATCGCGAAGTTGTTGCGCTCCCCCAGCCTCACGGTGAAAACAGAGGTGGGAGACCTGCTCGCAGCCTTACCCCTCCGCACACCCCATGCGAGTTGGACTGACCGCCCGCGTGCCGTCCTGATCGAGAACATCTCCCAGTCCAACGGAGCAGTCTTGACGATGTCGCCCAACATCCTCGCCCGCTCGCAGGGTTGGGCGGTGGTGCCCGGTATCAGGGACCTCGACCTGGAGTCCAAACGCGCGGAGCTGACCAAGTACATCTCCAAGCATTATCCGACACTCGTCGGCGCCGAGCCACTCCCTGATGGGCATGTGCCGCTCTTCGTCGGGGATCACTCGATGCAGTTCGCATTCCAGTTGACCGCGAGCGAGCACCTGGGCGGCGAGCATCCGCGACGAGACCTGCTCTACGCGCGCACGACGGAGATCGCCGGGGCCCAATTCGCGATGCCTGCCGTTGGCACCGCCAAGCAGTTGTGCCACCCGACCATCGCCCTATGGGCTTGCCTGTGGACGTTTGCAATGTTGGCTCGCTATGAACCTGTCCGGTGGGCGAAACTCCTCGATGTCGACGCGAGCGAAGACGCAACTGCGCTTGAGACGATTCTCGAGGACGCCCTGGACTTAGTGCCGATGGCACTTCTCGAAGCTGTCGGGGATGCCTCAGATTGGTCTGCGCCGTGATGTCGGAGCCCCGCATCCGCCCGTAGTCACTCTTCTCGTTACCTGGCGGACGGTGAGCAGTGCAACCGCAAGAGTTGGTTGAAGACGCAGTACATCGCGGAACGAAAGTGGGACACCGCGCTTGCTCTGCATCCACGGTTGTTGGTCGCGAGACGCGTGAGTCTTGGCGCGGCAGCGTCCGTTCGTACCCCCGCGAGTGCGCGTCATTCCGCCGCGAATGACTTGTCAAGCGTTTCGATCACCGCCGCTTACGGCGTCCCGCGTGCTGATCCCGTTGCAGTGATGGCGGACGCTCGCCGCAGATCGATGCGGGGCAGTCAGCGTCACCGAAGGCGGTTCGGGCATCTGCGAAGGGGCTTTGGCATGGCGTGCAGGATCGCGCAGCTACTACGGCTTCAACGAGGACGAGCCAACGTCGCCGGTCGGATGAACGCACCAGCCACTCGCGCTGCCGGACTCAACCTGTGATCCGTTCAGGGAACGACTCCCAGTGGCGGTAACGAGCGCCGACGGTGGGTCGTCGCCGAATGGGGATCACTGGCTCTTGGGACCCGAGCAATGCCCGCCAGGGTTCGGTGTAGCACCTACCTTGTTCGGGGTTACACTCGAATCATGCCGACCACACGCCCCCGACACTTCGTGACCGAGACCGACGATCTCGCGCGAGCCCTGGACGAGGCAGCGGCGATGTGGCCTGGGTTGAGTCGCGCCCAGGTCCTGGTGCGGCTCGCGCTGGAGGGGCACCGCGCGGCGCGGCACGCGCACGAGGAACGCAGGAGGCGTCGGCTCGCCGCCCTCCGCAAGCACAGCGGGGAACTCACCGGCGTTTACGGTCCGAACCATCTTGATGAGCTGCGCGAGGAGTGGCCGGCGTGATGGTGCTCGACGCGAGTGTGCTGATCGCCTACCTCGACAGCGACGACGTCCATCACGCCCGCGCTGAGACCCTGTTGAGTCGAGAAATCGACGATGACTTCGCAGCAAACACGGTGACCCTCGCCGAGGTGCTCGTCGCACCCGCTCGAGGACAGCGTCTCGATGCCGCACGCGAAGCCCTTCAGGACTTGGAGGTCAAGGAGCTCCCGTTCGCTGCCGACTCCGCCGCCAAGCTCGCCCAGTTGCGCGCCACCACCA
>JBASAN010000293.1:0-2172 GCA_049650625.1 Ornithinimicrobium sp. | reverse complement strand
GACATGGTGTTCGCCACCTACTCCATCACCGACGACCGCAAGGAGAAGGTCCAGTTCGCCGGGCCGTACTTCGTTGCCGGTCAGGACCTGCTCGTGGCGGCCGACAGCGACATCACCGGGCCCGAGGATCTCGACTCGCAGGTCTTGTGCTCGGTCACCGGCTCCACGTCCGCTCAGAACGTCAAGGACGAGGTCCCGGGCGTGCAACTTCAGGAGTTCGGCACCTACTCCGAGTGTGTGCAGAGTCTGTCCACCGGTGATATTGCCGCCTTGACCACGGACGACACGATCTTGGCCGGGTTCGCCGCTCAGGAGCAGTACCAGGGACAGTTCAAGGTTGTCGGCGCTCCGTTCAGCGAGGAGAACTACGGTGTCGGCCTGAAGCAGGGCGACGAGCGCTGCGAGGAGATCAACACGATCCTCCAGGGATTCTGGGATGACGGCACGATGGAGCAGATCATCGAGGACAACCTCGGCGCTGCTGACTACACCGCGAACCCTGACCTGAACCCCCCGGCTGAGATCGGTGGCAACTGCGGCTGAGAGCCATTGGGCGCGCCCGTGGACGCGTCTACCTGACAACTGGTCGGCATACCTGAAACCCCAGAATTCGGGTATGCCGACCAGTTCCGCCGGAGGAAGGGTGACGATGCACCGTGTTTGACCTGATCGAACAGTTCGACGTTCTTGCCGCTTTTTGGGTGACCATACGGTTGGCTTTCTGGTCGGCAATCTTTGCCCTGATCATCGGCACCATCGTCGCGATCATGAGGCTCTCTCCGGTCGCCATCTTCCAGTGGGCTGGCACCTCGTTCGTCACGGTGGTCCGCAACACTCCCCTGACGTTGATCATCGTTCTGTGTAGTTTCGGCCTCTCGCAACAGCTCGGATTCAAGCCCGCTTCGAGCGACTCGCCGACATACATCATCGACCTCAACTTCCGGCTCGCGGTGATCGGCCTCTCGTTCTACCACGCCGCCTTCGTCTGTGAGGCGATTCGCTCCGGGGTCAACACCATTCCCTTGGGCCAAGCGGAGGCTTCCCGTTCGATTGGGCTGACCTTCACGCAAGGCCTTCGACACGTGATCCTCCCCCAGGCCTTCAGAGGAGCCATCACACCCTTGGGCAACGTGCTCATCGCCTTGATCAAGAACACGACCGTGGCCGCGGCGATCGGCGTCGCGCAGGCCTCCATCGCCCTCCAGAACATGATGGAGTTCAGCACGAGCACCTTCCTGAGCAACTTCTTCATCATCGCCATCGGGTTCGTGATCCTGACGTTGCCGATCGGACTCGGGATCAGTTATCTCTCCCAGCGACTGGTGGTCAAGCGATGAGCGCACAGCAGGTCCTTTTTGACGCCCCGGGCCCCAAAGCCATCATCCGGTATCGAGTGATGGCGGTGCTGGGAGTGCTCCTTCTCGGCGCCATCCTGGGCTGGGTGCTGTGGCGGATGTGGGAGCGCGACCAGTTGACGACCGCCAAGTGGTCACCCTTCCTGGCTGCCTCGACCTGGCAGAACTACTACATCCCCGGCTTCTGGGACACGATCCGCGCCGCTCTGGCCGCCATCGTGCTGTCGATGGTCTTCGGCTTGGCGCTTGCCATGGGTCGTATGTCCGACATCGCTCCTATCCGGTGGGCCACGACAGTTTTCGTGGAGTTCTTCCGTGCCGTTCCTGTGCTGATCATGATGATCTTCTCGTTCTACTACCTATCGGTGAACTCTCCGACGACCAGTAGCTGGAACCCGTTCTTCGGGGTCATCATCGGTCTGACCCTGTACAACTCCTCCGTCATCTGCGAGATCATCCGCAGCGGCGTGTCATCCCTGCCGAATGGCCAGCGCGAGGCCGGGCTCTCCATCGGTCTGTCCGGTCCGCAGACACGTCGAATGATCTTGGTTCCGCAAGCCTTGACCTCGATGCTGCCCAGCTTGGTCAGCCAGTTGATCGTCATCCTCAAGGACACGGCTTTGGGTTACATCATTCTTTATCCGGAGTTGCTGACCAGGGCGCGGCAATTGGGCTCGTTCGAGGCCAACGTCCTACCGGCATACCTGGTCGCTGCCGCTCTGTTCATCCTGATCAACTATGGACTGAGCAAGGTCGCAGAGGCGGTCGAGAACCGTCAGCGTCGCCGAGCAGCCGGTGCCGGCAAGAAGGCGAAGAA
>JBASAN010000292.1:0-8668 GCA_049650625.1 Ornithinimicrobium sp. | reverse complement strand
GCGTACCCCCAGAGGCGGATGCGCACCTCTCGGTGGGCCCACTCCGCGAAGGCCTCGGCCAGTCGGTCCGCGAGCACCTGCACCAGGATCGCGCTGTAGTCGTCGCCCGCGTCGCGGTACTCTGCGGCTACCTCCTCGGCGCCGTGGATGGCCACGGCGAAGCCGCCGAGGTGGTCGTCCTGAGGTGCCACGTAGTCCGCGAGGGCGGTGTAGCCACCGGCTCGGCGTTCCCGCTGTTGCCGCAACGTATGCAGCACCCGCTGACCGTTGTGCGCGCTCTCCCCGTCTCCGCCCGGTGCATCGGCGCGCACATCGGTCAGGGGAGTGGGCTGGACCACGATGTCGTCACCGTCGCGGTGGGCCGGCCACAGACCGACGACTCCTCGCGCGGTGACCCGGTCGTCCGTCAACATCCGGGCCAGCATGGCCTGCCCATCGGCAAAGAGCTCGGTTGCCTGCGCGCCCTGCCGTGGGTCATCCAGGATCTGCGGATAGCTGCCCCGCATCTCCCAGGCCGTGAAGAACGGGGTCCAGTCGATGACCTCGCTGATCTCGGTGAGCGATGGCTCCAGCAGGTGCCGGCCGGGGTGCTTCGGAGCCGGAGGGACGTGCGCCGAGATCTCTGTCCCCTCGGCCCGGGCCCGGTCCAGGGGGACCAGGGTGACCGAGCGATCGGCGTGGCGCTGTCGCAGCTCGGCGTACTGCGCGCCGACCCTTCTCGACAGGACGCCCTCTCGGCTGATCGCATCGGCCATCACTCCCACCGCCCGGCTGGCGTCGAGCACGTGCACGACGGTGCCGTCGTATGCCGGGTCGATCTTGACCGCCGTGTGTGCGGTGCTCGTGGTGGCGCCCCCGATCAGCAGCGGGGTGTTCATCCCGCGGCGGCTCATCTCGGTGGCCAACGCCACCATCTCGTCCAGGCTCGGAGTGATCAGCCCGGAGGCGCCGATGACGTCGGCTCCGATCTCGTCGGCACAGGCCAGGATCTTCTCCGCCGGCACCATCACACCCAGGTCCGTCACCTCATACCCGTTGCACGCCAGCACGACCCCGACGATGTTCTTGCCGATGTCGTGTACGTCGCCCTTGACGGTGGCCATCACGATCTTGCCCTTGCTGTGCCCGCCGGTGCTGACCGCAGCCGCCTCCAGGTACGGCGTGAGGTGGGCGACGGCCTTCTTCATCACCCGGGCCGACTTCACCACCTGCGGCAGGAACATCTTGCCGCTGCCGAAGAGGTCACCGACGACGTCCATCCCATCCATCAGCGGCCCCTCGATGACCGCGAGCGCCGACCCCAGCTCCTGGTAGGCCTCCTCGGCGTCATCGACCGCGTAGTCGCTGATGCCGTGAACCAGGGAGTGCCGCAGGCGTTCGGCCACTCCGGTCTCGCGCCAGACCTGTGCGGCCTCGCGCGCCTTGGCGCCGGTGCCCCCCGCGGAGGCGGCACCGCTGTACTGCCCGGCCAGCTCGATGAGCCGGTCGGTGGCGTCCTCACGGCGGGCCAGGATGACGTCCTCGACCGCTTCCCGCAGTGGCGGGTCGATGTCTTCGTAGACGCCGAGCATCCCGGCGTTGACGATACCCATATCCAGGCCGGCCCGGATCGAGTGGTAGAGGAACACGGCGTGCATCGCCTCGCGCACGACATTGTTGCCGCGGAAGGAGAAGGAGACGTTGCTGATGCCGCCGCTGACCCGAGCGTGCGGCAGGTTGTCCTTGATCCACGCGGTGGCTTGGATGAAGTCGAGGGCATAGTGGTCGTGCTCGCTCATCCCGGTGGCGACCGTGAGCACGTTGGGGTCGAAGATGATGTCCCGCGGGTCCATGCCGACCTCTTCGGTGAGCAGGTCGTAGGCCCGGCGGCAGACCTCGGTGCGCCGGATCAGGGTGTCGGCCTGCCCCTCCTCGTCGAAGGCCATCACGACCACCGCGGCGCCGTACTCACGCACGAGCGAGGCGCGCTGGCAGAAGGTGCGCTCGCCGTCCTTGAGGGAGATGGAGTTGACGACGCCCTTGCCCTGCAGGCACTGCAGTCCCGCTTCAAGGACCTCCCAGCGCGAGGAGTCGACCATGATGGGGACCCGGGCGATGTCGGGCTCGGCGGCCAACAGGTTGAGGAAGTGGGTCATCGTCTCGGGACCCTCGATCATGCCCTCGTCCACGTTGACGTCGACCAGCTGTGCCCCGGACTCGACCTGTTGGCGGGCGATCTGCACGCAGCCGTCCCAGTCGCCGGCGGCGATGGCCTTGGCGAACTTCGGCGAGCCGGTGACGTTGGTGCGTTCACCGACGTTGACGAAGTTGGTCTCGGGCGTGAGCGTGAAGGCTTCCAGGCCGCTGGTCCGCAGGTAGCGCGGCTGCGGCTCCTCGTCTGGTTCTTTTTGACGGCGAGGGGGTATGCCGTGCACCGCCTCGGCGATGGCTCGGATGTGGTCGGGGGTGGTGCCGCAGCAGCCGCCGACGATGTTGAGCAGCCCGTCCTGCGCGAACTCCCGTAGCGTGGCAGCCATCTGCTCCGGGGTCTCGTCGTAGCCGCCGAAGGCGTTGGGGAGGCCGGCGTTGGGGTGGGCCGAGACCAGGGCCGTGGAGGCCGAGCCCAACTCACGCAGGTGGGGCCGCATGGCTTCGGGGCCGAGGGCACAGTTCAACCCGATGCTGAAGAGATCGACGTGCTCGGTGGAGACCGCGAACGCCTCCGGGGTCTGCCCTGAGAGGGTGCGGCCGGAGGCGTCGGTAATCGTGCCGGACAACATCACCGGGACCTTGCGGAAGGTCGGACCGAGGTCGGCCAGCACATCGTTGATGGCGTGCAGGGCTGCCTTGGCGTTGAGGGTGTCGAAGACCGTCTCCACCATCAGGATATCGGCACCGCCGGCCAGCAGCGCGGCGGCCTGCTCGGCATACGCTTCGCGCAGCTGGGCGTAGGTGATGGCGCGGTACTCGGGGCGCTCGACGTCCGGTGACAGGGATGCCGTGCGGTTGGTCGGGCCGATGGCTCCGGCGATGAACCGTGGTCGACCATCGGCGGCCTCGAACTCGTCGGCGACCTGTCGTCCGATCCGGGCCGCGGCCTCGTTGATCGCGGCGACGAGGTGCGAGGTGGCGTAGTCCGCCTGGGCGATCGAGGTCGAGGAGAAGGTGTTGGTGCTGCTGATGTCGGCGCCGGCCTCGAAGTAGGCGCGATGCACGCTCGCCACCACATCGGGTCGCACGAGCTGCAACAGGTCGAAGTTGCCCGCGTAGGTGCGGTCGGGGTCGGCGTCCTCGGGTCGGAAGTCGGCCTCGACCAGGTCGATCTGCTGCATCATCGAGCCCCACGCGCCGTCCAGGATCAGCAGCCGCTCGTCGGCGAGCGAGCGCAGGGTGGCAGCGCGATCATTCGTGGGGGGCATAGTGCGAGGATACTTCGGAAACCTGGGCGGCTGCGCATCTTCTGCCGAAGATCCTTCTTGGGGCCCGGAGGCATTGCCCCCCGTCGGCTATCGCGCCCCGAGTTATGTTGAGACACTGGTCGGCAATGACTGCCGCACCAGCCGACCAGCGCCCCGTGACTGCGACGTATCGCCTCCAGTTGCATGCGGGCTTCACCTTCGCCGATGCCGCGGATGTCGTCCCCTACCTGGCCACGCTGGGGATCTCGCATCTCTATCTCTCGCCGGTGCTGAGCGCCGTCCCGGGGTCGATGCACTGCTACGACGTCGTGGACCACTCCACCATCAACCCGGAGCTGGGGGGCGCCTCGGGACTGCGTGACCTGGCCCGCACCGCCCACGACGCCGGTCTCGGCATTGTGGTCGACGTCGTGCCCAACCACATGGCTCTGGACGCGCCACAGTGGCGCAACGCCCAGGTCTGGTCGGTGCTGCGTGAGGGTCAGCACAGCGCCTACGCGCACTGGTTCGACGTGGACTGGGACGCCCTCGACGGCGCGTTCGGTCTGCCGGTGCTCGGACAGCCGCTCGAGGACGTGCTGGAGGATGGCGAGCTGAGCCTTGACATCGGTCGACCCGACGAGGGAGCCGCGGCCGGACGGCCGGTGATCCGGTACTACGACCACGTCTTCCCGGTGGCCGAAGGGACGTTGGGCCAGGATGGCGAAGCACAGGACGTCGCGGAGGTGTTGGCACGTCAGCACTACCGGTTGGCGTCCTGGCGTCAGGGCGATGAGGTGCTGAACTACCGGCGGTTCTTCGAGGTCGACACGCTGATCGGGGTCCGTGTCGAGGAGTCCGACGTCTTCGAGCAGACCCACCGGGTCCTGATCGACCTGCACCACGAAGGCGTGATCGACGGGTTGCGGATCGACCATCCGGACGGACTGTTCGACCCGCAGGGCTATCTGCATACGCTGGCCGGTCACCTTCGTCCCGGCACGCCGATCTGGGCGGAGAAGATCCTCGAAGAGGACGAGGACCTCCCGAAGGAGTGGGAGTGCTCGGGCACCACGGGGTACGACGGTCTGTCGGCTCTGTCGATCGCGCTGACCGACCCTGAGTCCGCACAGAGCGTGAGCAAGGCGTGGGCGCGCATCGGCGGCACGCCGGATCTGGACGACGTCGTCGACTCCACCAAACGCGGCACCGTCGAGGACCTGCTGGGGCCTGAGGTGAACCGGTTGGTGCGCCGGGCGGAGCAGGTCTTCCCGGACCGCTCCAGCGATGAGCTCCGTCAGGCACTGATGGAGATCCTGGTCAAGCTTCGGGCCTATCGGGCCTACGTCCACCCGGGCGCGGAGCCCACCCCCGACGCGGCGGGGCGACTGGCCGAAGCAATCCGGCGGGCCACCATCGCCGCGCCCCAGCTCGAAGAGGTCATCGGCGCCCTGGGCGAGGTGCTGGCCGATCCCGACGCGGGGGTGCACGACCCCGCTGCAGCACGCGACCTGTGCGTGCGTTTCCAGCAGACCACGGGGCCGGTCATGGCCAAGAGCATCGAGGACACCGCCTTCTACCGGTGGCACCGGTTGATCGCGCTCAACGAAGTGGGCGTCAATCCCGCGCTGGGTGCCAACGCGCAGATGCGCGTGCTGCACGACTGGGCTCTGCACCAGCAGGCTCACTGGCCGATGGGCATGACGACCCTGTCCACCCACGACACCAAACGTTCCGAAGACGTCCGCGCCCGGTTGTTGGCGGTGGCGGGTGACGAGGAGGCGTGGATCGAATGCGGTCGCGCGGCGTACGAAGCACGTGAGGAGCACGGGATCGACGGCTCCGCTGCGCACCTCATCTGGCAGACCCTCGTCGGAGTCGGCTCGATCAGCCAGGAGCGGCTCTCCGCCTTCCTGACCAAAGCCATTCGCGAGGCCAAGCTGCACACGTCGTGGATCGACGTCGAGGCCGACTACGAGGGCCGTGTGCTGGCCTGTGCCGAGGAGATGCGGACCGGTGGTGAGGTCCACGACGCGATCCACGACGCCATCCAGCGCAGCGAGCACCAGATCACCGCACTGGTCTTGGCCCAGAAGGTGCTGCAACTGACCATGCCGGGGGTGCCCGACACCTACCAGGGCAGCGAAGTCGTCGACCTGAGCCTGGTGGACCCCGACAACCGTCGCCCGGTGAACTACGCACGTCGGGCTGCGGCTCTGGCCCGAATCGACGGCGGCGCCGACCCCGTTGACCTGTCGGAGATGAAGTTGCTGGTCACGGCACGAGCGCTGCGACTACGACGCGCCCTGCCCGAGGTGTTTGGTGCGCAGGGTACGTACCGCCCGTTGCATGCCGGCCCACACCTGCTGGGCCACGTCCGTGGTGAGCGGGTGGCGACGCTGACCCTGCGCGCGCCCCACGGCGTGTCGGTGGACACCCTGCGAGGTCATCGCGTCGAGCTCGCGGCCGGCCGATGGGTCGATGAGCTCACGGGCCGCGAAGTCGAGATCGGGGAGTCGGGGCTGGAGCTGACCGAGGTCTTCCGCGACGCTCCCGTGTGCTTGCTCGTCGCGCAGGACGACGCATGAGCAGCGCCGCTGAGGGTACGCACGAATATGCGGTGTGGGCCCCCGAGGTCGACCAGGTCGAGGTGCACATCGGCTCCTCCGGCGACGACGTGGTCGGTATGCAGCATGGTGACGACGGCTGGTGGCGACACGAGGTGTCTGCCGAGGACACCGGCGACGGGCGCTACGCCTTCTCGATCGAGGGAGGGGACCCGCGTCCGGACCCTCGCTCCGTGAGCCAGCCCGACGGCGTGCACGCGGCGTCGGCCATCGTGGACCTCGACGAGCACTCGTGGCAGGACGGCGACTGGAAAGGGGTGCCGCTTCAGGGAAGCGCGATCTACGAGATGCACGTCGGGACCTTCACCGAGCAGGGCACCCTGGACGCGGCGATCGAGCATCTGGATGATCTCGTCGAGCTGGGGGTGACCACGCTGGAGTTGATGCCGGTCGTGGCCTTCCCGGGTGAGGCGGGATGGGGCTACGACGGCGTGAGCCTGTTCGCGGTGCACGAGGCCTACGGTGGGGCTCAGGCGTTGCAGCGTTTCGTCGATGCGGCCCACCAGCACGGGTTGGCGGTCTACCTCGACGTCGTCTACAACCACTTCGGTCCCAGCGGGAACTACCTGGCCCAGTTCGGGCCGTACTTCACGGACCGGCATCACACCCCGTGGGGCGAGGCCGTGAACCTGTCCGACCCCTCGAGCGACGAGGTGCGCCGGTTCATTCTGGACAACGTGTCGATGTGGCTGCGGGACTTCCATCTGGACGGGTTGCGGCTGGACGCCGTGCACGAGCTGCACGATCACCGGGCCTTGCACATTCTGGAAGAGATGTCCGCTCTGGCCGACGAGATCTCCGAGCAGACCGGGGTCCCGAGGATCCTCATTGCCGAGTCGGACCGCAATGACCCGGCCACGGTCTCGCGCCGCGGATCCGGTGGTGCCGGTGGACTGGGGCTCCACGGCCAGTGGGCGGACGATGTCCACCACGCGCTGCACGTTGCCCTCAGCGGGGAGACTCAGGGCTACTACGCGGACTTTGCTGACCCGGCCGCCCTGGTCAAGGTGCTCGGGGACACCCCGTTCCTGCACGACGGCACGCTGTCCACCTTCCGTGGGCAGAAGCACGGCCGACCGGTGGACCCCGATGTCACTCCCGGATGGCGGTTCGTGGCCTCCTTGCAGACGCACGATCAGGTCGGAAACCGTGCCGCCGGTGACCGGTTGTGCCATCTCACCAGTGCCGGTCTCTCGGCGATCGGCGCGGCCTTGCTGTTGACCTCGCCCTACACGCCGATGCTCTTCATGGGCGAGGAATGGGCGGCGAGCACCAAGTGGCAGTACTTCACCGACCATCAAGAAGAGTGGCTGGCGCAGTCGATCCGCGATGGGCGCAACGCAGAGTTCGCGGCGCACGGATGGACCGAGGTCGTGCCCGACCCGCAGTCCAAGCAGACCGTGGTCGACTCCCGGTTGGACTGGAGCGAACGCAGCGAGCCGTCCCACGCCCGGATGTTGCAGTGGTATCAGCGGTTGTTGCGGCTTAGGGGCACGGTTCCAGCTCTCCGCGACACGCCCCTGGGTGAGTCGTCGGTGACGGTGGACGGCGACACGTCGCTGTGGTTCGTGCGGCGCGGGGACGTGCTGGTCGTCGCGAACTTCAGCGAAGAGCAACGTGAGGTGGACCTCAGCGGTGAGTCAGCGGGTCGGCATCCCCTCGCAGTCTGGGACGACGCCACGGTGGACGAGGACACGCTGAGGATCGGCGGACACGATGTGGTGATCCTGGGTCCACAGGATGCCGGGTGAAGCCGAATCCTGCGTCACGACATCACAAACCAGCGCTGACCAACCCGGTCGTTTTCGACACCATGCCGGGGGATGACCCCGCTGACGTGGTGGAGGCGGCGCACCGCACCGCAGCCATCCTGGTGGGCCGAGGACGGAACAACGAAGACCCTGACGTCAGCGAGCGGTTGATCGAGCTGGTGCCCGAGGTCGGACTGGCCACCCTCGCTGAGCTGTGGGCCGACCGTCCGGCGCGCTCGCTCCCGGGAGCCTTGTGGCGCCTGTATCTGCTGCATGAGTGGGTGCAACGGGCGCCGGTCGAAGTAGCCCGCGCCTATACCGCCGGAGCTGCCCACGCGGACGTCTACCGAGTCATTGCGGGGGTGACGGAGCCGCCGCAGCCCTCAGACCTGCGCGACCTCACCTCGTCGATCCTCAGCGGTGTCTTCGCCGGCGACCTCCGGGTGGCTCTCGAGCGGGGTGCCGCCTTCGCTCATGTCGCGGCTATCGGCCTCGCTGATCCCGCGGCCGGTGTCGACGAGGTCAGCCCGGAAGAGGTGCGCCGAGCTCGTCGTATGCAGGATATGGCGCGCGACCTTCATGCCTGCGCCGGGCTGTGGGACCGGGGAGATCTGGTCTAGCGACGGAGGCGAGGGCAGCCTTGTGTCCCGGCCTGTGGTGGGTCGGGTGTGGGGCGGGGTCGTTAGAGGTGCCAGGTGACACGGGTGGGGTGGACGGTGGCGGTGAGGTCTCGTTCGTGGACGAGGGTGTGGTGTCGCCCGCACAGCAGGGTGTAGTTGGACAGGTCGGAGGGTCCGCCGCGGGACCAGTGGGTGACGTGGTGGGCGTCGCACCAGGGTGCTGGGGTGGTGCATCCGGGGAAGGTGCACCCCTGGTCGCGGTGGTGCAACGCCCGGCGTTGTCCAGGGGTGAC
>JBASAN010000291.1:0-1564 GCA_049650625.1 Ornithinimicrobium sp. | reverse complement strand
CGCCCACCGTCTGCCCGGTCGTCAACGAGACTCCCGCCTCTTTGGCCACGGGAAAGACCTGCCGCTCGACCGTGGCCGCGTGCAGGAGCAGGAGCGGCAGGTTGACCTGCTTCAGCGCCGCTGACCCGTCGAAGTCGGCCATCGCAGCGGCGGCCCCGGCCGCGATCTCGGGGCGGGTGCGGGCCATGGCCTCCACCAGCGCGACGCGTGAGGCGCGGTCGGTCTCCAGAAAGAGGCTCCTGGCGAACGCACGGCGCCACGCTCCACTGGTGTCTCGGCGCACGTGCTCCACCGCGTCGGCCCAGAAGGCCTTGGCCGACGGGTTCACGATGGGCGCAGGGTCGAGCAGGACTCCACCGATCGGCGCGCTCGGCCCCACTGGGCGCGTCGCAAGTGCCGCCAGGACGACCAACGCGCCCATGCTGTGCCCGATCAGCACCGGACGGTGCAGTCGTGCCTGTCGACAGATAGCCCAGATGTCGTCCGCATAGTCCTCGATCCGGACCTCGGTGAGCGGATGCGGTATCGCCTCGGTGTGGTCGTTGCGACGGTGACCCACGCCCATTGACCCGTCATCCTGAGCGTCCAGGCTCTCACCGTGACCGCGTAGGTCGACCGCCACGATCCGGTGCTCGGTGCCGAGCTCGCGGCGCAGGGTAGCCATGGAGGAGCGCTCGCAGCACCAGCCGTGGATCAGCACGAGGTCGGGGGAACCTGAGCTGCTCGGACCTGACACGGCATACCGAACAGGGCCGGCGGTCGTATGCAGAGCAGGAGCCACCCGCAGATCGTGCCACGAGCCCTGCTCGATCGGGTATCGTGGCGGGGTTCGCCGTACGAATGTCCCTGTGGACAACCGCCGACTCCCACACGCTGGGACTGGCACCCTGGGGTCACTCATGCGGTGGGACGTATCGCAACCCTCCTGCCACGGAGAGACCGTGGCCGCTTGAGACCGAAGGAGGTGGGTTAACGCATGCGTCAGTACGAATTGATGATGATCCTCGACCCCGAGATGGACGAGCGCAATCTTCAACCCACGTTGGAAAAGATGCTCGGCGTCGTCACCAAGGACGGCGGCACCATCGACTCCATGGACATCTGGGGTCGTCGCCGTCTGGCCTACGAGATCCGCAAGCAGGCCGAGGGCATCTACGCCGTCGTCAACCTGTCCAGCGAGTCGGCCACGGCTCAGGAGCTGGACCGTCAGCTGGGCCTCAACGAGCAGGTGCTGCGGACCAAGCTGCTGCGCCTGAACGCCTGAGCCCACTGCACCGCATCCGCACGAACACCACTAGGACGAAGGACTGAGCATGGCTGGCGAAACTCCGCTGACGTTGGTCGGCAACCTGACCGGCGACCCGGAGCTACGGTTCACCCCCTCGGGTGCGGCCGTAGCGAACTTCACCGTCGCCTCGACCCCTCGTACGTTCGACCGTCAGACCAGCGAGTGGAAAGACGGCGAGACCGTCTTCATGCGCTGTTCCATCTGGCGTGAGGCGGCCGAGAACGTGGCCGAGTCACTGCATCGCGGCACCCGTGTCGTGGTCTCCGGACGGTTGGT
>JBASAN010000290.1:0-4410 GCA_049650625.1 Ornithinimicrobium sp. | reverse complement strand
CACTACGAGCACCCCGCGGACAAGCTCTCCCACTACTCCGACCGCACGGTGGACATCGAGTACCGCTTCAACTTCGCCGGTTCGGAGTGGGGGGAGCTCGAAGGCATTGCCAACCGCACCGACTTCGACCTGAAAACCCACTCGGAGCACTCCGGCACGGATCTGTCGTACTTCGACCAAGCCAGCGACACGCGTTACACCCCCTACGTGATCGAGCCGGCAGCCGGGCTGTCCCGATCGCTGATGACCTTCCTGGTCGATGCCTACACCGAGGACGAGGCGCCCAACGCCAAGGGTGGGGTGGACAAGCGCACGGTGTTGCGCCTGGACCCGCGACTATCGCCGATCAAGGTGGCGGTGCTCCCGTTGAGCCGCAACGCCGACCTCTCACCCGCAGCGAAAGAGCTGGCGGCGAAGCTCCGTCAGCATTGGATGATCGACTTCGACGACGCCGGTGCCATCGGCCGTCGCTACCGCCGACAGGACGAGATCGGCACGCCGTACTGCGTGACCGTGGACTTCGACACGCTCGACGACCATGCGGTCACCGTCCGCGAGCGCGACTCGATGGCTCAGGAGCGGATCGCGTTGGACCAGGTTGAGGGCTACCTCGCGCAACGCCTGATCGGCTGCTAGTCGGCATACTCGTTGCAGTCTTGACCAAATCGTGACCGGAACTTTGCATCACTGAGAACCTCAAGAGGTCTTTAGTGGTGGATGTAGTTCCCGTGACGAAGAGGTGTCCGATGAAGCTCAGCGAAGTCCGCAGTAGTCGACGTACTTTCATCGCCGGTGGAGTCGGGGCAGCCATGGCGACGTTGCTCGCTGCGGCTCCGGCCGATGCGGCGACCACGTACCGTCGAGGGAGTCGAGGGTCCGGGGTCGTCTCTTTGCAGAGGTCACTCGCGGCCCGGGGGTACTGGTGTGGACGTGCCGATGGGGTCTTCGGGCACCTCACCCAACAGGCGGTATGGGCGTTGCAGAAGCGGCACGGGCTGGTGCGCGATGCGGTGGTCGGGCCGAACACCCGGGCCGCGCTCGACTAAGACACCACGTTGCGACCCAGCGGCGGATCGGGCACCCGTTTCGAGGTCCACCTTTCCCGACAGCTCGTGCTCGAGGTGCGCAGCGGCAAGACGTACCGGATCTTCAACACCTCCACCGGAAACGGGGAGCCCTATCGATGGCACGGGCGGACCTACAACGCCAACACCTACCCAGGATCGTTCACGGTCCACTCGACCTACGGCAGCGGGTGGCAAGGGGGGCCGCTGGGTTCGCTCTACCGCCCGGCGTACTTCGACCGCGGCCGGGCGCTTCACGGGTCCACGTCGATCCCGCCCTATCCCGCCTCGCACGGGTGCTGCCGTCTGTCCACGGCGGCGACGGACCTGCTCTGGTCCGGGGGGACGATGGTGCGTGGACACCGGGTCCTGGTGGTGTGACTGCGCAGGCACGGCCGCCCCAGTTGAACGGCTCGCGCGTGATCTGATGGTGGCATGCAGATCCGCCCCTTCACCCGCAAGGACACCGAGGCCGTGGTGCGGCTGTGGCACGAGGTCGGGATTACCCGGCCGTGGAACGATCCGCACCGCGACATCGAGCGCAAGCTGACGGTGCAGCCGGAGTTGTTCCTGGTTGGCGTCACCGATGGTGAGGTCGTGGCCAGCGCGATGTCGGGGTTCGACGGGCATCGCGGGTGGCTCTACTACTTCGCGGTCGCTCCGGAGAGCCAGGGTCAGGGCCTCGGTCGACAGATGCTCCAGGAGGTCGAAAGACTTCTGACACAGCGGGGTTGTCCCAAGCTCAACGTGCAGATCCGGGGCGGAAACACCGAACTGCTCGAGCGCTACGAAGCGTGGGGCTACTCCGAGGATGGCGCCACCGGGATGGGCAAGCGGCTGATCCCGGACTGAGCAGCTCAGCAGTTCACGAGCACGCTCACTCCCGGCATGACGAGCATGACGGTGATGACCGAGTCGAGAATCCTCCAGGCGCGGGTAGAGATGGGGATAGAGCCAGGGCAGCGCGGTAGGTGGCGGGCGCACTGAGAGCGGGGAACAACGGTGGCCTCGCCTGCCTTCATATAATTGACAGATCAACTACTTCTGAGTGAGGCTGAGGACCATGCAGTTCGGAGTATTCAGCGTTGGCGACATCACCATGGACCCGACCAACGGTCGGACCCCTAGCGACGCCGAACGAGTCCAGGCGCAGGTGGCGATCGCCAGGAAGACCGAAGAGGTCGGCATGGATGTGTTTGCCACCGGCGAGCACCACAACCCGCCGTTCATGTCGTCGTCGCCGACGACGATGCTGGGCTACATCGCGGCAGCCACGACGACGTTGAAGCTCTCGACCGCGGTCACCCTGATCACCACCAACGACCCGGTCAAGATCGCTGAGGACTACGCGATGCTGCAACACCTGTCCGGTGGCCGGGTTGACCTGACCATGGGTCGAGGTAACACCGGGCCGGTCTACCCTTGGTTCGGCAAGGACATCCGCCAGGCCATGCCGCTCGCGGTCGAGAACTACGACCTGTTGCGACGATTGTGGCGCGAGGACGTCGTCGACTGGTCGGGTCAGTTCCGCACTCCCTTGCACGGTTTCACCGCCACCCCGCGCCCACTGGACGGCATACCCCCGTTCGTGTGGCACGGCTCGATTCGCACGCCGGAAGTTGCTGAGCAGGCGGCGTTCTACGGGGACGGCTTCTTCCACAACAACATCTTCTGGAACATCGAGCACACCGCTCGCATGGTGGCGCTGTACCGGCGACGCTTCGAGCACTACGGCCACGGGCCGGCCAACACGGCCACCGTGGGACTGGGTGGTCAGGTGTTCATGGCGAAGAACAGCCAGGACGCGATGCGCCACTTCCGGCCCTACTTCGACAACGCGCCGGTCTACGGTCATGGCCCGTCGATGGAGCAGTTCATGCGCGAGACGCCCTTGACGGTGGGCAGCCCACAGCAGGTCATCGAGCGCACCCTGAGCTTTGCCGACGACGTGGGCGACTACCAGCGACAGCTGTTCCTGATCGACCACGCCGGGTTGCCGTTGGCGACCGTGCTGGACCAGCTCGAGATGTTGGGCTCGGAGGTCATCCCCGTGTTGCGTCGCGAGTTCGAAGCTCGTCGACCCGCCGGAGTGCCGTCCGACCCGCCGGTCCACGCCTCGCTGGTGGAAGCGGGGGACCGTCACCCCAACGCTCACGTCCGTCCGGCGCAGCTGACCGCCCAGGCTTCGGTATGACGTCGCACGAGCTCACCGTCGTCGTGGTCTCAGCGGGGGTGAGCACACCCTCCTCGACACGGCTTCTGGCCAACAGGATTGCCGACTCCTTAGGGGACCGGCTGCGGGTGCGTGACTTACCGGTCAGCTTCACGTTCGTCGACGTGCGCGAGGTCGCCATGGAGGTGACCTCTGCGCTCGTCAACGCCGGGCGACGGTCGAGTGCCCTGGAATCCGCCAACACGGCGCTCGCGGACGCCGACGCCGTGGTCGCGGTGACCCCGGTCTTTGCCGGCTCATACTCAGGATTGTTCAAGTCCTTCTTCGATGTGCTGGACCCCGACGTCCTGCGCGGGACTCCGGTGCTCATTGCGGCAACCGGGGGCTCTGAACGGCATTCCCTGGTCCTCGACCACGCGGTGCGACCCCTTTTCGCCTACTTCGGCGCTCTGGTCCTGCCCACGGGGGTCTTCGCGGCCACGTCCGACTTCGGTGGGGCGCCGTCGAACGGGCAGGGGCTTGCCGATCGCATCGATCGTGCAGCCGAGGAGCTGTCGGGGTCACTTGCCTCGACTGGTGCTCCGGGAGCCTCCGAGAGCTCGCGCAGTCCGCGGTCCGCTGACGACCTGTCGGCGGCCGAGTCCATGGAAGCCGTCGGCACACTGACCGATTTCGGTTCGTACCTGCCCCCGCACCGCTGAGCTCGCTGTGCGCTGAGGGATTGAGACTGCCTGCGCCCCTCGATCGCCGATCCCCAACGGACCTGCCCTTGTCGGTGGTCCCTTCTATAGTGGACGTATGTTCGATTCGGAGCCGGTGGGCGTGACCCGTGTGGGGGCGGGTGTCGTGCTGGACGGTGGGTGGGGGTCTGGGTACCGGGCACCGGGGGAGGTGTTGGCCGCGCACATCGGTGACGGGACCCGGGCGGTGGTGCTGGCTTCGACGGTGGCCCCGGTCACGCCCCGCCTCAGCAGCGGTGAGGTGGCTGCGGGATTGGAGGGTGTCGACACGCTCCGCGCCCGGACCGAGACGTTGACCCTGCACCTGCTGGTCGAAGCGTTGGACCGCGGCCTGCCGGGCGAGGTCGGGTTGAGCGGGCATGCCTGGTTGGTGTTGCGTTGCCCCTGGCTGGCGCCGGCCGCGGTCAACGACCTGCTGACCGTGGCCCGGGGG
>JBASAN010000289.1:0-3204 GCA_049650625.1 Ornithinimicrobium sp. | reverse complement strand
GCCGTGGGCAGTCTGCCCAAGCTCGACCACACCAGCCTGGCGCTTCGGGCCGCGATGTTCGACCGGGAGGACTCCGCGATCCGCCGGTGGCTCGGCCCCGCCCAGGGCATCGACGCATGGCGCGTCGACGTCGCCAACATGACGGGTCGCTACCGCGACACCGACCTGGCCCACGAGGTCGCGCGTCAGGTCCGCCGAGCCGTCGAGGAGGTGGGGGAGCAGCGCGGGTGTGCGCCCCTGCTGATCGCCGAGCACACGCACGACCACAGCGGCGATGCGATCGGCGACGGCTGGCATGGGGTGATGAACTACTCCGGCTTCACCCGGCCGCTCTGGACGTGGCTGCGTGACGACGCCTTCTCGCCGAAGTTCCTCGGCTCCCCGGTGCGGGTGCCCCGGCTAGGCGGTGAGCTGGTCGCGGAGACCATGCAAGAGTTCGCAGCCATCGTCCCCTGGCGCACGACGGCACACTCCTTCACCCTGCTGGGGTCGCACGACACGACCCGGGTCCGGACCCTTGTGGGCGACGACCCCGACCTTGTGGCGGTGGCCGCCGGTCTGCTGTTCACCATGCCGGGCATTCCGATGGTCACCTACGGTGACGAGATCGGTATGCCGGGCGACTTCGGCGAAGACGGCCGTCGCCCCATGCCCTGGGAGGCCCAGTCCAGTGACCCCGCACGCTGGGACGACACGACACTGCGGACGTACCGCACACTGATCGCGGCCCGACGGGCGACGCCGGCGCTGCACTCAGGGGGGCTGCGCTGGCTGCACACGGAGGAGGACGCGATGGTCTTCCTCAGAGAGCACCCCAGCGGCACCGCGCTCGTGCACATCGCACGCGCCGAGCACCCCCCCATCCACCTCTGCGCGGACAGCCTGCGAAGCATCGAGAGTGGGCGATGCCTGGTCGGCCCGGCGCTTCAGGTCGACGACGGGCGTGTGACCTTGACGTCTCAAGGCCCTACAGTTCGAGTGTGGCTGTGGGAGCCACCCGTGCCCTGCTGGGCCTCACCGGTCTAGACGAAGGGCCCCCTGATGAACGGCAAGCTGTCGGACCTCGCTGACTACGCCGGGGTCAGCGAGGCGACGGTGTCTCGGGTGCTCAACGAGCGTCCGGGCGTGGCGGCAGCGACCCGGCAGGCGGTGCTGACGGCCGTCGACGTACTGGGCTACGAACGACCGAGCAAGCTGCGACGGCATACCGCAGGGCTGGTCGGATTGCTCACTCCCGAGCTGACCAACCCGTTCTTCCCGTTGTTCGCGCAGACGTTGGAGACGCACCTGGCGGCGGCGGGCTACACCCCCGTGCTGTGCACCCAGACCCCGGGCGGAGTCCACGAGGACCAGTACGTCGAGATGCTGTTGGCCCGCGGCGTCTCCGGGATCATCTTCGTCTCCGGCTATCACGCCGACACCAAGGCGGACATCGAGCGTTACGTCCGGCTGCGCGAGCAAGGCCTGCCGATCGTGATGGTGAACGGCTGGCGTCCTGACATCAAGGCCCATTTCATCTCCCACGACGACCGCACCTCGATGCACCTCGCCATCCGCTATCTGCGCGATCTGGGCCACACCCGTATCGGCTTCGCCACGGGCCCCACCCGCTACGTGCCCGTCCAGCGCAGGATCGAAGGCTTCCAGGATGCGATGAAGGAGGTGCTGCTCGCGCAGGAGGTGCAGTCCCTGATCCAGACCACCCTGTTCTCCATCGAGGGGGGAGTCACCGCTGGCCTGTCCCTGCTCGACAAGGACGTGACCGCTGTCGTCTGCGGCTCCGACCTGATGGCGCTGGGCGTGGTGCGGGCCGCCCGACAGCGCGGCTACGACGTGCCCGGAGACATCTCAGTCATCGGCTCCGACGACTTCCCCCTGGCCGGGTTCGTCGACCCACCGCTGACCACGATCCGTCAGGACGTGACGGGCATGGCCGAAGCCGCCGTGACCTCGATCCTGGAGGAGATCGCCGGTGAGATGGTCGAGCATCGTGAGTATCTCTTCGCTCCGGAGCTCGTCCTGCGTAACTCCACCGCCCCGGTCGCCCGACCGAAGAACTCCTGACCGGCGTAGAGCCTTCTCTCCGAGGTCCTGTGCTGCTTTGTGGGGCCGGTGCTACCCGATCAGGCCGCACCCGCCCCACCAACGCGCTCACGGGAATGGGTGACGGGGCGTGCACGGGTTGCGGGGTGGCCTCGGGGCGTGAGGGTGAAGCCAGCCGCAGACGCAGGTATGCCGCCCGCTCGGGGAAGCGGACGGCATACCTGAGGTGTTAAGCGGGTCAGTCGTTGATGCGCAGACCCGTCTCGGTGTTGAAGAGGTGGATGTGGTCCATCTTCGGGGCGAAGTGGACGGTCTCGCCCTTCTTCGGCGGGGTGCGGCCATCGACACGTGCGATGAACGGCTTGTCGCTCGCCTTGGCGCCCGGCAGCTCGCCGTAGACGTAGGCGTCGGCGCCGAGCTCCTCGACGAGGTCGATCTCGACCTTGAGGCCGCGACCGCTGTCGTCGATCTCCAGGTCCTCCGGGCGCACACCGGCGATGACGGTGTCGCCGGCCTTGGCCAGCACGTCGCGGTCGACCGAGAAGACACCCTCGCCGAACTTGATGCCACCGTCAGCGACCGGAAGCTCCATCAGGTTCATCGCGGGGGAGCCGATGAAGCCGGCGACGAAGACGTTGTCCGGGTGGTCGTACATCCGGCGGGGCGGGTCGCACTGCTGCAGGAAGCCGTCCTTCAACACGGCCACGCGGTCGCCCATCGTCATGGCCTCGACCTGGTCGTGCGTGACGTAGACGGTGGTGACACCGAGACGACGCTGCAACGAGGCGATCTGCGTGCGGGTCTGGACGCGGAGTTTGGCGTCCAGGTTCGACAGCGGCTCGTCCATCAGGAACACCTGCGGGGAGCGCACGATCGCCCGGCCCATGGCCACACGCTGACGCTGACCACCGGAGAGGGCCTTTGGCTTGCGGTCGAGGAACTCGGTGAGGTCCAGGATCTTGGCGGCCTCTTCGACGCGCTCCCGGATCTCGGTCTTGTTGACGCCGGCGATCTTCAGCGCGAAGCCCATGTTGTCGGCCACGGTCATGTGGGGGTACAGCGCGTAGTTCTGGAAGACCATCGCGACGTCACGGTCCTTGGGGGGCAGGGACGTGACGTCCTTGTCGCCGATCAGGATGCGACCGCGGTTGACCTCTTCGA
>JBASAN010000288.1:0-5396 GCA_049650625.1 Ornithinimicrobium sp. | reverse complement strand
CACCGCCACCCCGACCTCATCGCGGCCGCCAAGGACCAGCTCGACCGGTTGACGCTGACCAGCCGCGCCTTCCACAACGACGCCCTCGGTCCCTTCTGCCGTGACCTCGCTGCACTCGTCGGTAAAGAGTCGATCCTGCCGATGAACACCGGCGCCGAAGCGGTGGAGACGGCGCTGAAGATCGCCCGCAAGTGGGGCTACACCGTCAAGGGCGTGACGCCAGGGCGCGCCAAGATCATCGTGATGGCTGGGAACTTCCACGGCCGCACGACCACGATCATCAGCTTCTCGGATGACCCCGAGGCCCACGACCACTACGGGCCGTACACCGCAGGGTTCGAGACCGTGCCGTACAACGACCTGGCCGCGATCGAAGCAGCCATCGACGACGACACCGTCGCCGTGCTGGTGGAGCCCATCCAGGGCGAGCAGGGTGTGCAGATCCCGAAGGAAGGCTTCTTGCCCTCCCTCCGCGAGCTCTGCACCGAGCGCAACGTGCTGATGATCGCGGACGAGATCCAGTCGGGTCTGGGTCGCACCGGCACCACGTTGGCCTGCGGCTACGAAGGCGTCGAGGCGGACATGTACACCCTGGGCAAGGCGCTCGGGGGCGGGATCATCCCGGTCTCGGCCGTGGCCGCGAACCGCGACGTGATGGACGTCATCACCCCGGGCACCCACGGCTCGACCTTCGGCGGCAACCCGCTGGCGGCCGCCGTCGGACACGCCGTGGTGAAGATGCTGGCCACCGGTGAGCACCAGGCCCACGCCGCAGAGCTGGAGCCCGTCTTCCGTGAGCAGCTCGAAGCGCTGATCGGCAAGGGGTTGGTTGCCGTGCGCGTGCGGGGCCTCTGGGCGGGCGTCGACATCGACCCCGATGTCATGACGGGTAAGGCCGCCTGCAAGGCCCTGGCCGCCAAGGGCGTGCTGGCCAAGGACACCCATGGATCCACGATCCGTCTGGCGCCGCCGTTGACCATCACGCACGACGAGTTGCTCATCATCACCGACACGCTCGCCGAGGTCGTCGGCGAAGCGATGGCTCAGCGCTGACCTGACCTCGCGTTTCGTGCCCACGCGCTGGCTCGATCAACCGGACCACCTGTCCTGGCTGCGGGAGCAGACTCGCCTGCAGCTGCGATTCGGCCGCGATCTGGCGCACCCCCACGGCGGGTCGGCCTACCTTGATGACGTGGGCCGTCCCGATCTCGCCAAGCCGGTCTTCACCTACGTCACCGCACGGATGGCGCATGTCTACAGCCTCGGTCACCTCGCCGGAGTCCCCGGTTGTCTGAGTGTGGCCGGACACGCTATCGACGGGCTCCGTGGCCGGCTGTATGACGAGCGCCACGGTGGATGGTTCGCGTCGGTGGGACCGGACCAGGAGTGTGACGACGCCAAAGAGGCGTACGCCCACGCCTTCGTCGTCTTCGCCTCCTCCACGGCCACCGTGGCTGGGGTCAGCGGCGCGGCGGACTTGTTGGAGGAGGCGCTCGACACGCTCGACCGTCGCTTCTGGGAGGAAGAGCCAGGCCTTCACAGCGACTCCGCCAGCCGCGACTTCGCGACCGTGTCGGACTATCGGGGAGTCAACGCCAACATGCACTCCGTGGAAGCGTTGCTCTCGGCCAGCGACACCACGGGTGACCGCCGGTGGCTGGAGCGGGCCGCCAGGATCACCTCCACGGTCCTCGGCTGGGCCGCCGACCACGACGGCCGCATCCCGGAGCACTTCGACGCCCGGTGGGTGCCGATGCTCGAGCACCACCGTGACCAGCCCGACCACCCCTTCCAGCCCTACGGTGCCACGGTGGGTCATGGGCTCGAGTGGGCGCGCTTAGCCCTACACATCCACGCCGCCCTCGGCGAGGCCGCCCCGGCGGACCTGGTCAGCGGCGCTCAGGCGCTGTTCGACCGCGCGGTCCGCGACGGTTGGTCGGCGGACGGTGCGGAAGGCTTCGTCTACACCACCGACTGGTCGGGCGCTCCGGTGGTGCGCCAGCGCATGCACTGGGTGCTGGCCGAGGCCATCTCCGCCGCAGCCGCGCTGCATACCGCCACGGGGGAGGACCGTTACGAGCAGTGGTATCGCATCTGGTGGGACTACGCGGTGCGCTACCTGGTGACCGATGACGGCTCGTGGCGTCACGAGCTGGACTCCCGGAACCGTCCGGCCGGGACCGTGTGGCCGGGTCGCCCCGACCTCTACCACTCCGTGCACGCGGTGATGCTGGGTCGTCTCCCGCTCGCGCCCTCCGCTCCGACCGCCATCGCGACGGGCCTGCTGCGCGCGTAGTCACCCGCGCCCCACCTTTGCGTGCTCTCAAACCGGCAAAGGTGTGGACCCAGTCTCAGAACCCGAGCTGCCTGTCAGGTTTGCCGGTCTGAATGCACCGTTCGTCACGCAAGCCGGCGGGCTGGAGCCGGAGCTGGCACGACCTGGTGACCACGGCGACTTCGCAACCAGGACTCCAAGGTCCAGACGACGAAGTCCGGGTCGAGCATGACGTGCTCCCACGTAAAGCGAAAGACCGTCCACCCCCAAGCCACCAGCTCGTCATACCGTCGGCAGTCTCGTCGGAACTCCTTCCGCCCACCATGGAAGGCGAACCCCTCGGCTTCCAGAGCGACCTTCAGCCCTCGATCGCCGAGGTCGACCGTGGCGTAGAGGCCGTGGTCCCAGATGCGCAGCTGCGGCTCGAACGAGTACCCGTTGACTCCCAGCGCGATCGCCCGCAGGACCGATTCGAGCGGGTTGGCCGACACATAGCTCGCCTCGTGCGCCACGGCCCGCGCCCGGGCGGCCCCTCGACCTTGCAGCTGTGCAGCCTCGGTGCGCAGGCGGCCCCGGGTGACGTCGCCGGCCCGCAGCGCCGAGTCGGCAACGACCAAGGCCCGGTCGAAGGGCAGTGAACGCGCGCAGTCGAGCACCGTGCGGGCCGGGGTGGTCACCCCCTGACGTATGCAGCTCGCGGGCAGGTCGCTGTAGTGCGCTGAAGAGCGCGCTCGGTCTCGCGGGCTGAGACGTCGGGAGCGTCGCACCGTCAGCTCGGGCAGCTCAGGAGCGCTCTTCACCTTCCAGCCGTAGTGCAGGGCGGCGCTCTCGTGGGACAGCACAGCGCTGAGTTCGTGTGCCGTTCGAAGGTGCTGCGGGGTGGAAGCCAGGACGTAGCGACCACGCCGGTCCTTGCTGATCTCGTCGAGGACCACCGCACGTTCGATCGCCCGGCGCGACACGGTGCTCCGGAGCTCCGCGAAGGTGGCAATGCCGCCGAGGGCCCGCACGGCATAGGCGGCTGAGGGCATGACTCGAGTCTGGGGTAGGTCCCACGGATCCCACCCCGGTTATCCACAGAGCATTCCAACCGGCAAACGTGCCCTGGGCACAACAGAACCCCGGGTGGTCACGATGTCTGCCGGTGTGGGTGCCCGACCCAGCGAGCCACAGCCCGGCTCAAATTGGGCTAAATGCCCGAGCGGCCGGTGCGGCGGTCCACCGCGAAGACGATCCGCAGGGCCGTGATGGTCAACACGGGCGGCAGCATCAAGCAGGCGAAGAGGGTCCACAGGCTGGGGCCACTGAAAAAGACGACCAGGTTGAGCGGGATCGGCACCAGCACCGCCAGCTTCGCGGTCTTGCCGGTGCGGTCTTCGCTGCCGACCAGCCAGCGCATGATGACGCCGAAGACCACCCCGTCGATGATTCCTAGGATGAAGCCGGTCCGCGCGAAGGTGACGTAGAAGTCGCGCGCGCTCTCGAACGCGGGCTCTGCGCTGGAGACGGACTCAGCGAAGACATAGCCCGTGATGAGGGCTGCCGCCACGCCGATAAGTGGTCCGAGCAGAGCCCCGCGGCCCACCCAACGCCACGGTGATGGAGGTTGGGCGGGACGCGGGCCGGAGGTCACCGCACGACTCTAGGTGGTGGCTTCGCCACGACGGGTCGTGGCGGCCGGTCGCAGCGAGAGCGGCGCGGCTCAGGCAGTCCAGTGGGGCTCCACCAGCATCGAGGAGTTCAACCACTCCTCGGGGATGCCCATCCCTTCGACCAGGGCCAGCGCATCGACCCGTAGCGTCCGGCACAGCTCGTTCACCGCGGCCGTCACGCCCTTGGAGCGGGTCGCGGACAGGCGGTTGTGCTGTTGGAACCATCCCGCGTCGGCTTCGATGTTGCTCAGGCAGTAGAGGTCGCACAGCCGCTCGAGTCGGTCCTTGGCCACGGGGTCCACGCAGGCGTCGATCCCCTCCACGAAAGCCTCGAGGACCACCCGGTCCATGTGCGTCCTGGCCGCCAGCAGCACGTGGTCCTGCGCGGAGTTGAAGGCTTCGAAGGAGTCCGGGTTCTCCTTGGCCGCCTTGCGCAACCGGGCCGCCAGCGTCTCCAGCACGTGGCGCTCGCGGTCCTTGAACATGTTCAGGTGCCACGCGCGGTCGTGCAGCGGGTCTTCGTCCGACTTGCGCCCCGCAGCTTCGAGCAGCCGGTCGATCACCGGTCGGGCCGCTGTGCGTTCGATGACCGTGCCCCCGAACGACCGGGCCGCGAACTGGAGCATGCCGCGCATGTCGAGATCGCCGAACATCTCCTTGTAGTTGGTCAGGAGACCCTTGGCCACCAGCTGGAGCAGCACCGTGTTGTCGCCCTCGAAGGTGGCGAAGACGTCCGCGTCCCGGCGGATCAGGGTCAGTCCGTTCTCGGACAGGTACCCGGCCCCACCGCATGCCTCACGGCATACCTGGATGGTGTCGTTGCCGAAGCGGGTGCTGATGGCCTTCAGCCCCGCTGCTCGGGTCTCGAGCTCGCGCTGGGCCTCGACGTCCTGGTCACCAGCGTCGTGCAGGTCCTGCATGCGCTCGGTGATCTCGTTCTGGGCGAACATCAACGCGTATGCCGTCGCGATGCGGGGGAGCAGCTTGCGCTGGTGGGCGAGGTAGTCGATCAGGAGCACGTCTCCGGGGTGGCCCGCCGCGCTGAACTGCCGCCGCTTGAGGGCGTACCTCGTGGCGATCGACAGTCCGCGTCGCCCCGCCACCGCACCGGCGCCGGCGATGCAGATGCGACCCCGGACCAGGGTGCCGAGCATGGTGAAGAAACGCCGGTTGGGGTTCTCGATGTCACTGACGTAGACACCCTCGGCGTTGACACCGCCGTAGCGGTCCAACAGCATCCGCCGTGGCACCCGCACCTGGTCGAACAGCAACGTGCCGTTGTCCACCCCGGCCAGGCCTCCCTTGGCGCCGTGGTCACCGGGGGATACCCCCGGCAGCGGCTGCCCCGACTCGTCGCGGATCGGCACCAAGGCGGCATGGACGCCGTGCGACTCACCCGCCACGATGAGCTGCCCGTAGACCACGGCCATGCGTGCGTCCACTGCGGCCCCGCCGATGTAGGCCTTCAT
>JBASAN010000287.1:0-3350 GCA_049650625.1 Ornithinimicrobium sp. | reverse complement strand
GTCGGGCACGTCGAGGTCTTCCGGTTGGGCTGGTGTAGGAACCCCCATCCTCGGGAGACCTCGACCTCTATCCCCGGACCGCCGCGCCAGCGCCCGTTACACCCTCAGTTGCGAAGAGCCATCAAAGACACCGTTCTCGAAGGCACAAAAGGGTTCTTCAACTACAACCGGTATAGCGACGATTGGTTGAGCGGGGGCAAACAGGACTACGAAATTTCGGTCTTGCCGCTAGCACCGAAGAAGCCACTGCGGGCAAGCTTGCTGTGGCTCGTGAGCATGCAAGCAATCACGCTGACGCAGGCTGATCGGCTGGGCGAGATCTACGCCCACCGCCATCAACTAACCCACGAGCTGACGAAGTACCTGGTCGATGTAGACCACGAGCCAGACGAGGACCTCTTCATTGACGCCCTTGTCATCTTGAAGGACGTGCATCGCTTTTGGACCCAGGTCGAGATCGACACCGGTGGCATCGAGCTTCCTGAGGGATGCACGATCGACGACGTGACTCCCGGTCCCATCGCGGCGCTGAGCGCTTTCATCTCCGCCTACTACGAAGGCGTCCCTCCGTCGGGAAGGTCCGCTCAAACCAGATGATCCCGGCTGCGGCTGCTTCCGAAGCGATACGTTCACCCTGCGGGGGAACGTGCACGGTGCTGGCCGCGGCTTCTGCGTTGTCGGGCCGTTGCCGTGGGTGCATCCTGACCGGAGCGCGTCCCGCGCGACCATCGGCTACCCGGCACGCTTTGCGTGCCCCTTCTCTCAAGCCCACACGAACCTCGCTGCCCGAGCAGAGCACACTCAGAAGTGTTCGCGCTGTAACACCGCGACTCGGGCTGGCCTTGATCGTCGGCGTTTCGGCAGGCCAGGGGCCTTCGTAACCCGGCTCTTCTTAGTTAGCTGAAACAAATTAGGTCGAGGTAGCGGGGTTTCCCTTGGGGCCCTCGTTCGACGCGATCAGGTTTATCCCCGCCGCCCGCGCCATTGCCCCTACCTGAAAGTCGCCCGAACGTAGCCTCGGCTTCGTCTAAATATTCCGATATTTGATTATCCGTGAAACCCATCTTTGAGAGTTGATCCTCGTAGCTGATCAAGAAATTATTAAGGTCCAGTTGGGTTACATCAATTGCCGCCTTAGACGCATAGAGTGCGAGACATGATTCGATCTGCGTCGTGATTCCGGTGGCCTGTACCGTCCGTTGCCATGCGCGGATGTCGTACCTCACGAGCGCTCGGCTCTGGGCGGTGATGTAGTAAGTAGACATCTCCTGCTGGAGTCCCATACCTCCGCCCAGAAGGACATCCAGACCGGTTGTCACGAGCGAGGCGATTCCGTCGATGATGTTGTCAGAGCCGCCAGAAACGAACTTCTTCACCGCACCACTAACCTCTTCCGAAATCTTGCTAGCATCGTTCTTGACGTAGGCGCGATACTCCTTGTGACTAGCAATCACGAGCGTGATCGGCGCCGTCCGGTTCTCAACCGTTCCGGCTGTTGGATAACTCTGATTAACGGACTCCTCGAACATATCTGCCTTAGAACTGGAAAGTTCGGTAATTAGTTCCAGTGCAAGCGTTAGCTCCGTTCTCTTGTCGGGTGCGGGGTCAAGAACCTTGATTGCCTCGCGAAGTACAGACATTGTGAAACACCTTTCCCTGGTCTGGTCTGGTCTGGTCTGGAGAACCGTGTTGTGTCTTTCTCAGAGCGTAAGCAACTCGCGCTTGAGGTAGTCTAATACTTCATAGAACCAACCAAGGCTGTCGGATCCTTTCCAGGGTTCAATCTTGCCCCAATCTGACGCCGCATTCCACACTTGGACAGTCTTAATCTCATTATCAGCAGGTGCGTCTGGAAAAATCTGGTGGACCTGGCAATACTCAGTAATTACTCCCGCCCGTATATTTTCAACTGCGCCCTCAGCCTCAGGGATGACGGTCCGGTCGATGCGAATTGCAACTTCAGACAGTTCGGTGGGTAGAATTAGGAAGTAACCCGCGCCGAAGTTTTTCCAGCGCAACTCGCATGTCTCGATGGGACGAATCGCAGCATTCGTCTCCTCTAGCCATTCCCGATGTGCGCCGTCGACCACGCTCTCGGTTGCCGAGAGCCGCCCCCCAGGTAGGGCGTAGTTCGCGCCGCCGTTGAGCTTCCATCCGGCCCGCGAGACTGTTCCGCCTCTACCGGAATGGAAAAAGTAGCCCCTTTCTCGCTTCGCAGCCAGGCAAAAATCGCCTGTCGAACTATAAAGGCACGCGTATGTCTGCATCTCGTCACTTCTTTGAGTACTGCCGAGGGAGTTCGGCGGAATCGGCCAATCGAGTAATTTTTTTACGTTAGTGAGACACTCCTCTTCATGTCAAGGTGTTGAAGTTGACGCCCTTGGGCTTTCTGACTTGTCTATGGGTCAATCCCAATTCGGAGGCACCGGACGGTGACTGTGGAGGCTGGTCAGGGTCCGTGCGATGAGGCCCTGGTGTGCGATCCCGGACTGCAGTGGCCCCGCTGGGGCTGAGTTCCGCCCTCCCATCTGAGGTTGGCCTCCGACCGCCGCGGGGCCGTCAGCAGTGTCGCGTCCCACGATGCGAACGGCGGAGGAGACAACGCCCGTGTCAGCACGTGCACCACTCCCGCCAGCCCCACCATCAGGTCCGCACTGACGACGTCGGTGTTCTCGACAACCCAGTAGGTGTCGATCGACCCCCGGAACCGTCGGGCAGCGAGAGACTCGACTAGCGAGCAGGCACGCGAGCGCAGGTCAGGCTCGCCGAGTAGGTCGGCAGCGTCGAACAGCAGCTCGGCCAGCCCGGCGAGCCCGTGGCAGAGTGACAAGTTCGGTGGAGAGAATCGAGGTGGGATCTGCGTCAGGCACGCCCGGGCGAGCCTGGCGTACTGCTCCTCCCCTGTGAGCGATGCCAGCAACGCGAAGAACTTCGAGATGCCCGGCGACCCGTGGCACCACCAGTTCCACGGTTCCGGGTGCCGGTCGCTGTACGACCACATCAGCGCCCCATCCGACGCCTCCGCCGCCTGGGCGACCAGCCAGTCCGCCGCCCGCACCGACGCCTCCAGGCACTGCTCGTCTCGAGGTGAGGCCAGCGCGAGGGCGTAGCCGATCCCAGCCACTCCATGCGCAAAGCCAGTGATCGTCTCTCCAGACATTCCTGGCACCCCCGCCGGCGTCACCCACCGCCCGTCGGATTCCTGGGTCCGCAGCAACAGGGCGAGCAGGGCGTCAACCCTGGCTTGTAGACGCTCCGCGTACGCAGGCAACAGCGGCATCAGCGACGCCAGCCCGATCGACATCCCAGCCGCCCCGTGCGTTATGTCGAGCCACTCGATCTCGGAATTC
>JBASAN010000286.1:0-2646 GCA_049650625.1 Ornithinimicrobium sp. | reverse complement strand
GATCCGGTCTGGCTTCCGCGGTGGGTATGGCGATGGCTCAGCGCCGCCAGCGCGGCATGTTCGACCCGGACGCCGCCCCGCATACCTCTCCCTTCGACCACCACGTGTGGGTGATTGCTTCCGATGGCGACCTCATGGAGGGCGTCAGCAGCGAAGCCTGCTGGCTGGCCGGCCACCAGGAGCTGTCCAACCTGACCGTGGTCTACGACCAGAACTACATCTCGATCGAGGACGACACCGACATCTCCTTCTCCGAGGACGTAGCCAAGCGCTACGAGGCCTACGGATGGCACGTGGAAACCGTGGACTGGCGCAAGGGCGAGCCCTACACCGAGGACATCGACTCGCTGTATGCCGCTCTGGAAGACAGTAAGACGCGCACCGACAAGCCCACCCTGGTCGTCCTCCGCACGATTATCGCGTGGCCGGCTCCCGAGGCACGAGACACCGGCGGGGCCCACGGCTCCGCGCTGGGTGCCGACGAGGTGGCCGCCACCAAGAAGCTCCTCGGCTTCGATCCCGAGGTCAACTTCCCGGTCGAGGACGAGGTCCTGGCTCACACCCGTAAAGCCATCGACCGCGGCCAAGAGGCACGCGCCGAATGGCAGAAGGGGTATGACGCCTGGCGTGAGTCCAACGCCAAGGGCGCCGAACTGCTGGATCGCGTGATGGCCAAGAAGCTCCCCGAGGGTCTCGAGGATGCGATCCCCACGTTCGATGCCGACGAGAAGGGTGTCGCCACCCGCAAGGCGTCCGGCTCAGTGCTGACTGCCCTGGCCGACGTCATGCCCGAGCTGTGGGGTGGCTCGGCCGACCTGGCTGGGTCGAACAACACGACCATGGACGACGTGCCCAGCTTCGTGCCCAGCGGCAAGGCGACGAAGAAGTTCCCCGGCGACGAGTACGGCCGGACGCTGCACTTCGGTATCCGTGAGCACGGCATGGGCATGATCCTGAACGGCATCGCGCTCGAGGGCCTCACCCGGCCCTACGGCGGCACGTTCCTGATCTTCTCCGACTACATGCGCCCCGCGGTCCGGTTGGCCTCTATCCAGCAGCTGCCGACGATCTATGTGTGGACGCACGACAGCATCGGGCTCGGCGAGGACGGTCCGACTCACCAGCCGATCGAGCAGCTCGCCTCACTGCGAGCCATCCCCGGCCTGGACGTCATCCGGCCTGCAGACGCCAACGAGACGGCCGTCGCTTGGCGCACCGTGCTGGAGACGGTGGACCACCCCAGCGCGATGGCCCTGACCCGGCAGAACGTGCCGACCTTGGACCGTTCGGTCTTCGCCTCCGCTGAGGGCACCGCCCGTGGTGGGTACGTGCTGGCGGACGCCGAGGGCGGTGAGCTCCAGGCCATCCTGGTGGCTACCGGCTCCGAGGTCTCGCTCGCCCTGCAGGCTCGCGAGAGCCTCCAGGCCGACGGTGTGCCCACCCGTGTGGTGTCCATGCCGTGCCGCGAGTGGTTCGACGAGCAGGACCAGACCTACCGCGAGGAAGTGCTGCCGCCATCCGTCAAGGCGCGCGTCAGTGTCGAGGCCGGTGTGTCTCAGGGATGGCGCGAGATCGTCGGCGACGCCGGCCGGATGATCAGCATCGACCACTTCGGTGCCTCAGCCGACTACGAAACGCTCTACCAGGAGTTCGGGATCACGGCCGAAGCGGTCACGCAGGCGGCCTACGACTCCGTGGCGGCTGCGGCGGCCGGCGAGGGGCCGACGGAGAACACGCCCACCGAGAAGACCGACGAGGACAACCCCACGGGCGACGCCGCCTCCGGTGGCACCCATTCCAGCGACGCAACCCAGAAGTGAGGACGCTATGACCCAGGACACGAGCACCCAGACCGACCGCCTCCAGAAGCTCTCCGAAGCCGGCGTCTCGATCTGGCTGGACGACCTCAACCGGCCGATGATCAAAGAGGGCGAGCTGCAGAGCCTGCTCGACGACAAGCACGTCGTCGGAGTCACCACCAACCCGAGCATCTTCGCGGCCGCACTGGCCGACGGTGAGTCCTACACCCCCCAGATCAAGGAGCTCGCCGCCGAGGACGCCGACGTCGAGAAGACGGTTTTCACCATCACGACCGATGACGTGCGTGACGCCTGCGACATCCTGCACCCGATCTTCGAGCGCACCGACGGGGTCGACGGTCGCGTGTCGATCGAGGTCGACCCGCGAATGGCGGCCGACACCGAGGCGACGGTCGAGATGGCGCAGCGTCTCTACGACGCAGTGGACCGTCCGAACGTGCTGATCAAGATTCCCGCGACCCTCGAGGGTCTGCCGGCGATCAGCCAGACGCTGGCCAAGGGCATCAGCGTCAACGTCACGCTGATCTTCTCCCTGGACCGTTACCGCGGAGTCATGAACGCCTTCCTGACCGGGCTGGAGCAGGCGCGAGAGCACAACATCGACCTGTCCACGATCCACTCCGTGGCTTCGTTCTTCGTCTCCCGCGTCGACGGCGAGATCGACAAGCGTCTGGAGGACATCGGCACCGACGAGGCGCGGGCCCTGCGCGGCAAGGCAGGGGTGGCGAACGCACGCCTGGCCTACCAGGCCTTCGAGGAGGTCTTCTCCACCCCGCGCTGGCAGAACCTGGCCGACGACGGTGCCCACGCGCAGCGCCCCCTGTGG
>JBASAN010000285.1:0-1614 GCA_049650625.1 Ornithinimicrobium sp. | reverse complement strand
GCCGGTGGGTCAAGCCGGCATGACGAGGTAGCGGTCGCACCGCGGTTGCTGCGGTCCGGTGCTGGATCCCGCACTGGCGCTGGTCCGTTCAAAGACAGGACTTCTAGACGACCTCCCGCCATGTTGAATCGCACTGGGTTTCGTTCCTATGCGTTCCCTTGGCCAGCGAGTGCTGGCTGGGTTGATTCTTGGGCAGCGTAGTACGCCGCCTCGACCTCGAGCGGGGTCTGCATCTCGAGCTCTCCGTGCAGGCGCTGGTTGTTCCACCACCACACGTACTCCAGGGTCGCGAGCTCGACCTGCTCGATCGTTCTCCACGGCCCTCGACGTCGGATCAGCTCGGTCTTGTAGAGCCCGTTGACGGCCTCGGCGAGCGCGTTATCGAAAGAGTCCCCGACAGTGCCGGTCGATGGCTTCGCGCCGAGTTCGCTGATGCGGTCTGTGTAGACGATCGAAAGGTAGTTCGACCCGTGATCGGCGTGATGGACCAGGCCCGCCAGATCTACCGCCCCGTCACGGCGGGCTTCCCAGGCGGCCATGTCGAGTGCCCGCAACGGCAAGATGTCCGCCTTGAGCGTCCCCGCGACGTTCCAGCCCACGATCCGCCGGGAGTACACGTCGGTCACGAACGCGACGTAGGCGAACCCCGACCAGGTCACGACGTAGGTGATGTCGGCAACCCACAGGCGCCGCGGCGCGATGGCGCTGAACTTTCGTTGGACCAGGTCGGCCAGCTTCGCGGCCGCCGGGTCAGACTTGGTCGTGAACACCTTCTTCGACCGCTTCACGCCCCGCACGTCGGCGATCTTCATGAGTCTCGCGGTCTGGTCACGGCCGAGCTCCCAGCCCTGCCGACGCATCAGGGCGTGCATCTTCCGAGCTCCGTAGACGCCGTAGTTCTCCGCATGTAGTCGGACGACCTCGGGCACGAGGAGCTCATCCTTCAACGTCCGCGCCGACGGCGGCCGGGCCTTCACGGCCCGGTAGCCACGAGCGGTGATGAACCCACGAACTGCCGGGCGCAGCACCCGGCAGATGGCCTCGACCCCGAACTGATCCTTGTGCTCGTCGATGTAGCGGATCATCTCGTCGTGGGGCGGTCGAGCTCCTTGGCGAAAAACACTGAGGCGGACTTCAATATCTCGTTGGCCCGCCGCAGCTCGGCGACCTCGCGACGCAGCCGCTTGATCTCCGCAGCGTCCTCCGAAGTCGTCCCGGGCCGCGCACCAATGTCGACCTCGGCGCGGTGGACCCACAGCCGCAAGGTCTCGGTATTCATCCCCAACAAGCCGGCGACGTGGCGCAGAGCGGCCGTCTCATGCGGATGCTCGGGGCGGACCTCGGCGACCATCCGGACTGCCCGCTCACGCATCTCGTTCGTATACCTGGCCATCGTTCCCATCCTGACTGATCAAGCGGAACAAAACCCAGTGCGATTCAGGCCGACGAGCACGGCCTCAATGTCGGGGAGAACCGCGTCCACCGGTTGTGCCGGATCGCGGGGATCACCGCCTCGCACCACAAGAAGCGCAGCAAGACAGGCTCCACCGGCCCCGCGCCGCACGACGACCTCCTCGCCGTCGTCGACGAGCACGGCGTGGTCCGCCACGAGTT
>JBASAN010000284.1:0-1811 GCA_049650625.1 Ornithinimicrobium sp. | reverse complement strand
CGCCGGGTGCCCGCCAGATGCAGGTAGTCCCCGGCCCAGACCACGCCACCGGCGTGGATGTGCAGCGGTTTGAGGGTGGGTCGCCCCCACAGGTTCTTCGTGGCCTGCACGATCAGAACGTGCCGGTACTGCAGGGTCTCCAGGTCGAGGAAGGTGACGCGGCTGCCCTGACGCCCCCCGGCGCCGCCCTTGCAGTACCAGCTGGTCACCAGCAGCGAGCGACCGTGCCGGTCCTCGGTGTCGCTGGCGTCGGCGGTGGTGGTGATCCCCTGAGGCCACCACAGCCGCGAGTCGTTGTCCTGAGCGTTCCAGGTCAGACCGTGCTCTGTGGCCGAGCCCGGCACGTCGGACCGGGACGCACGCCGGTTGAGGCCCTCGAGCACCCCGGGCACGCCCACCCTGGCCCCGACGCGTCGCGAGAGGGCGTCGATGGCGCGGGTCCGCTCAGCGCCCTGCTGCAGATGGATGTCGGTGATGAAGTCCATAGGCCCCCCATACTGGGCTATGTCGGGTCCTCCGGCCGCGTCGATGAGGAGTCACGACATGAAGGTTGCAGTCCTAGGATCCGGCAATGGTGGATCGGCGGTGGCCTTCGACTGGGCGCAAGCCGGTCACGACGTCGCCATCTACTCCGACCGCGAGTTCCCGGGGGCGGTGGCTGATATCGCCGCGACCGGCCGACTGAGCAGCACCGGGGACCTCGAGGGCGAGGTGGAGATCGGCTACGCCGGGCACGACGTCTCGGTGGCGTTGGACGAGGCGGATCTCATCTTCGTCGTCGGGCCCGCCTACAGCACCGAGCCCCTGGCCCACGCCGCGAAGGAGCACCTGTCGACGGGCCAGATCGTGGTCGTCTGTCCGGGGTCCGGGGGCGGGGCGTTCGCTTTCGACCAGGTCATCGGCCCGGGCCGCGGGGTGGTGGTGTCCGAGACCAGCACCCTGCCGTATGCGGTGAGGTTGCTCGGACCTGCGCAGATGCTCGTCTTCCTGAAGCTCAAGGGTGGCCTGTGGGTAGCAGCGGTCGACCCGGACCAGACGGACCGGGTGCAGCAGCTGCTGCACGAGGTGTATCCGGGAATCGAGCCCTCACCCAGCGTGTGGCAGACGTCGCTGCAGAACGCGAACCCGGTCATCCACCCGTCGATCAGCCTGCTGAACGCGGCCCGGATCGACGGGCCGGGCGACTTCAACTTCTACGAGGAGGGAGTCACCCCCGGGGTCGGTCGCCTGATCAAGGGCGTGGACGAGGAACGGATCGCGATCGGCCGGGCGATGGGCGTCACGGTGCTGTCGGACCCCGAGCTGAGCATGCGACAGGGCTACTTCACCGTCGAGACCTATGACACCGGATACAGCACGGCTCCGGGGTTCCAGGGCATCAAGGCGCAACCGCAGCTGGACTACCGCTACTTCACCGAGGACGTCGGCTACGGACTCGTGTTCTTCAGCGACGTGGCCCGACATCTCAACGTGCCGACGCCTCTGATGGACTCGATGATCACCATCGTGTCCACCGTGCTGGACCGCGACTTCCGAGCTGAGGCCAAGCGCACTCTCACCGGCCTGGGTCTCACTGCGAAGGACCTGCCGGTGCCCTGAGGGGGCGCGAGGAGTCCTGCTCGAGCAGGATCCCGAGCCAGCCGGTGCCCAGTCCGATCGCGATGCAGCTCAGCGAGCCCCATGGCCAGAAGATGTGCTCCGGCCGCAGGAGGTACGAGCCGATCAGCAGTAGGGCGCAGGGCGCCAATACGACCGGTGAGAATCCCCGACGCCGCACCGTGTCGATCGTGATGAGGACGGCTGCGACGAAC
>JBASAN010000283.1:0-7765 GCA_049650625.1 Ornithinimicrobium sp. | reverse complement strand
ACTGAGCACGGTCCACCAGCTGATGGCTCACGGTGCGCACGTGGTGGTCAGCAGCCGCGACGTCGAGCGCGGTCAAGGTGCAGTGGACAGTCTCGGGCCGTTGCAAGGCACCGCCGAGGTCCTGCGCCTGGACCTGGCCGACCTGTCGTCAGTGGAGGAGTTCGCGGCCAACGTGACCGCCCGGCATACCCGTTTGGATCTGTTGATCAACAACGCAGGGATCATGATGGTCCCCCCGGGTGAGACCACGGACGGTTTCGAGCTGCAGATCGGGACCAACCACTTCGGTCACTTCGCGCTGACCGGACGGTTGATGGACCTGATCCGCTCCACGGATGGTGCACGGGTGGTGAGCGTCAGCAGCTTGGCGCACACCTCGGGACAGATCGACGCCGGCAACGTGGACCACATCCACGAGGTGGCGTCGAAGTACTCGAAAACCAAGGCGTACGGCAACTCCAAGCTGGCCAACCTGTTGTTCGCCTACGAGCTTCAGCGTCGGTTCGCTACGCACGACATCAATGCCATCTCGGTGGCCGCTCACCCCGGGGTCTCCTCCACAGGCCTCGGCGACCACCTCATCCCTGACCGCTTGCGACCCTTCGCTCGCCCCGTCTTCGAGCTGATCACCCAGGCCCCTGACGCCGGAGCGCTGCCGACCCTGCGCGCTGCTACGGACCCCAACGCGTGGGGCGGTCAGTTCTTCGGCCCCGCAAGCCTGGGTCAGTCCCGGGGGGCACCGGTGGTCGTTGCCTCGAGTGATGCCTCGTACGACGCGGCTACGGCAGCGGCGCTGTGGGAGGCCTCACAGAGGCTGACCGGAGTGACGTACCTGTAGGCGCACGGCTCCTGCCGAGGGAGCACAACACCAGCGATGCCCAAGCCGTGAAGGCTTGGGCATCGCTGGTGATGGCGCAGGTGGTCGCTCAGATTACGACCGCGACCCCGTTGCTAGGACCGGAAGGTCAGCTGCTGCGGGCCATCTGGTGCTCAGTATCGGCGGGTTTAAGAGAGGGCATATGTTGAGCGGCCCCTCGGGTGGCGATCCCCGCCACGGCGACCGACACAGCGCCAATGATGAGACCGGCAACGTCATCGATGATGTAGTGCCAGCCGAAATAGATGGTCGAGACCAGCGTGAGAGCCAAGAACACCCACATCGTGATGCGTACGACCCGGGGGAACCCTGCCAGGTGCACGATCAGCGCCGCAGTGAACACGATCGAGGTATGCAGCGAAGCGAACGCGGCGATGCTCTGCACGGAGTTCGTGCCGAAAGGATCGGTGATCACATTGGCGCGGGCCCTGAGCATGCCTGCCTGTAGCGAGCTGACCCCAGTGGTCGGGAGGTCCGCGTAGTTCCAGCTCCGCACGGCGAACGGGCCGAGAGCCGGGAGGAGGTAGTAGCTCGCCGTGCCCAAGGCCCAGTTCAGACAGAGGGCGGTCGTGTACCAGAGACCCAGGCTGACGTCGCGGGACCACACGAGAGCCGCAGCCAGTGAGATCGGCACGAAGAAGAGGAACGAGATGTAGACCCACGAGAGAACGTGTGCCGAGATGCCGGTCCCGAGCACGTTGTGGAGCACCTCAGCAGGGATGGTGCCAAACGCGAGGAGACGGTCGCTGGCGGCCAGCATCGCGTCGTCGGACTGTTGCCGAGCCACCGGGAGAAAGCTCTTGAGGTTTCGGTAGCCGACGTAGGTCACGTAGAAACTGGCCAGCGCGACGAGGACGACCACGAGGCGCTGCAGGGGCCATCGCTCGGCGACGACTTCCTTGAAGGAGGAGCGGATACCGCTCAGGTCCTTCGTGCGTGAGATCACCCGGGGGATGAGATCAGCGGCGATGAACAGAAAGAGGATGAGGGGCAGCCGAGTCCAGCTAGGACCGAGGAAGCCGTCGGGGTCGCGCAACGGTAGGTCTAACGTGAGCGCTCCGACAACCGCCAACCCGCCCGTAATCAAGGCGGTCGTGATGGCTAAACCGAGCCCACGCCCCTTGCGCACGATCGATTGAAGGTGTGGGGTCATCACCCCATTGTGCCTTGGGATCACCCAGAACACGGTATGGGACCCCAGAGAACCCGATATATGAGACCTAATCGTGCTAAAGCGTCGGCTATGCACCCGCAAGATTGCGCGTAGATGAACGTCTGCCGTCGCCCTGGGGAGTGTCCGCCACGACCCTCTCACCCCGAGGAGGGCCGTGGCGGAGCGAACGGTGTCGCCCCCATCGGATCGGACCGTGATCAGGGCCAGACGCGGACCTTCAGAGCCAGCTGGACGTTGGCGATCGGGTTGAGGATCGTCGCGGTGGACGATCCGGCGAACAGCAGTCCGACCGGGTTGTTCTCCAGGTCCAGGACCAGCGAGCCGGAGTCGCCGCCGGCCGACATGTCCGTGGTGACGATCTGGTTGCAGAACTTCGCGACGTTGCCGCCGCCGTAGTTCACGTTGATCGTGGCGTTCACCGCGGTGACCCGACCCGTGGTGAAGTGGGTGGTCCGGCCGGTTTTCTTCAGCAACTGTCCGACCGCGGCGACCTTGACGGCCGAAGTGGGGTATCCGGTCCAGTAGATGTCACGGTCGAGGGTGTCGAAGGGCACCTCGGCGATCGCCGCGTCCACCGCGTTGCACGAGCCGTCGAACTTGATCGGCACGAACCGAGACAAGCGACCAACGGCGTCGGCTGCTGTGCCACCGTCGATTGGACCGGGTTGATAGATCGGGTCCCCGATGTTGGCCTGGTTGGAGTTGGCCAGCACGTGGTTGTTGCTGAGGATGTAGTAGCGAGGTGGCTTGCCCGGCACGGGGGAGAGGTCGTAGCACCCGGCGCCGATCGTGCCGGCGGTGATCTTGAAGTGGCCGACGCTGTAGCCAGGACGCACCGGGCGAACCCGCTTGGCCAAGCTCTGCGCGTCGAGAGTCTCCATCGCGGTCGCTCCGCCGGCGAAGACGTGCCCGACATCGACCACGTCGGTCGTCACCTTGCTCACCGTCTTGGGCAGCGCCTGGCTGGTCCCGAGCATCGAGGAAGGCAGCTTCTCGGTCACCAGGACCATCACGCTCTTGGTGTCCGTCTGGACACCGTTGCTGATCTTGTAGCCGAGTCCGACACCGACCACGTTGTCCGTGCCCATCAGCCGATCCTGGGCGTCGTCGCGGGCCTGGGCTACTTCTTCGAACCCGACGGGGACCGCTTCGGTCCCCGCGGTAAGGTCGTCGTGCTGCATAGGTCTTGTCCCTTCACTGCTGTCGAATGACGTCGGTCGACGGGCCTTTCCCGTCGCACCTCGCCTGACGTGCTAGGAGAGGGACGCCTGCCGGGCAGGGATACGACCGCATCTGCGACAGGCCGTCCGCTCGCGCACCGGTGTCGTACCTGTCGCAGTTGTCGCAGGAGAAGCGACGTTTCCTCGGCACAGCGAGCCACCGTGCAGCGGCCGACTGCTACCTTCCAGAGATGGGTATGGAGCAGCTCAACCTCGGGGCCAACGGGGAGCGCGACGGTGCCAGTGCGACCGGGCCGGGGCCGACCTTGACCGAGGCCCACGCCTTCATGACGGAACGTAGCGAGGTCCACGGAGTGGGAGTCGGCGCTACGGAGGCCGGCGAACGATGCGTGGTGCTCTTCGCGGACCGCCTGCCTGCCGAGGCACTGCCCGACCGGTTGGATGGTCTGCCGGTGCGCGTGCACGAGAGCGACTCGTTTGCCGCCGAGACGGAAGCGGACGACTAGCGAGCGGTCCGCGCCACCGCCTCTGCATCCCGGAGCACGCGCAGCAGGTTGGTGCCTGCGACCTTGCGCAGATCGTCGTCACTGAAGCCGCGCTCCGACAGGGCGGCGAACAAGTTCGGGTAGCAGGACACGTCTTCCAGCCCGAGGGGGAGTCCCGGCACTCCGTCGTAGTCGCCACCGATGCCGACGTGGTCGATCCCGGCGACGTCGCGCAGGTGCTCGACGTGGGTCACGACCTGAGCCAATGTGGCCTGGGGCTGGGGGTGGCTTTCCTGGTAGCGCCTCACCCACGGGATGAAGGCTTCCAGGTCGGTCGCCGCGACTCCCTCGGTGCTCGCGACGGCAGCAGCCTGCATCCGCCAGTCCCAGCACTCCTGGGAGACGAAGTCGGGGGCAAAGACCGCCATACAGACACCACCGGCCGAGGCCATGGTGGTCAGTACGTCGTCGGGCACGTTGCGTGGAGAGTCGCAGATCGCCCGGGCGCCGGAGTGGCTGAAGATGACCGGGGCCCTCGAGGCGCCCAGGGCGTCTCGCATGGTTTCAGCGGAGACGTGCGACAGGTCCACCAGCATCCCAAGATCATTCATCTCCCGGACGACGTCCCGACCGAAGTCGGTCAGGCCGCCGTGCACCGGGTCATCGGTGGCAGAGTCTGCCCAGTCGGTGTTGTCGTTGTGAGTCAAGGTCATGTACCGCACGCCCAGGCGGTACAGCATGCGTAGCGTCCCCAGCGAGTCGCCGATCGAGTGTCCGCCCTCTGCCCCCATCAGCGACGCCACCCGTCCGGTCACAAACACTCGCTCCACGTCGTCGGCCGTCAGCGCGAGCCCGAGCTCGTCGCTATACCGCTCGATCATCGAGTGCACGGCGTCCACCTGCTCCAACGTCTGGATGACCGCTTGGTCGCGGGGCAGGGTCGAGGGCACCCAGACGGACCAGAACTGCGCCCCTACGCAGCCCGCCCGCAGTCGGGGGAGGTCGGTGTGGGTGGTCAGCGTGGGGTGGGAGATATCCAGCCGGTCCCAGTCGTAGGCCGCTTGCTCTCGAGCCTCCCAGGCCAGGTCGTTGTGGCCATCGATCAGGGGGGTGCTGGCCAGCAACGCCTTCACGTGGTCGAGGTAGGGCGCCGAGGTCACCGGCTCACTCTGGCACAAAGCCATCGTCCAGAGGGTCTCGCACGGTGTCTCCGGGGAGCCGTCAGCAAAGGGTAAGGGTCCGGTCCGGTCGTTCCGGATTAGGCTCGAACGGTGGTCACCGTCCTCGTTGCCGACGACGACGACACCGTGCGCGAGGTCGTGGTGGCATACCTCCATCGTGCCGGGTTCCCGACCCTGGAGGCGAGGGACGGACTCCAGGCCGTATCGGTCGTCGGCGCGGAGCACCCACAGCTGGTTGTGCTCGATGTCATGCTGCCGGGCATCGACGGTTTCGAAGCCCTACGGCGGATGCGTGAGATCGACCCCCGTCTGCCGGTGCTGATGCTCACGGCACGCACCACCGAAGAGGACCGGATCTACGGGCTGGAGATCGGGGCCGATGACTACGTGGTGAAGCCGTTCAGCGCCCGCGAGCTGGTCCTCAGGGTGCAGGCGTTGCTTCGCCGGGTCAGCGAGAACGTCGCCGTGGATGCAGCGGTCGGCTCGGTATCGGGCTCGGTCCGTGACGGCGACCTGGTCGCGGATCCGGCGGCTCGGTCCGTGCAGCGAGGGGGGCAGCGACTGGCTCTGACCGGTCGGGAGTTCGACCTCTTGATCTTCCTGATGTCCCACCCTGGTGTCGTACTCACACGTGAGGACCTCCTCAGACAGGTGTGGGGGTGGGATTTCGGCGACGACTCCACGGTGACCGTCCACATCCGTCGCCTGCGCAACAAGGTGGAGGTCGACCCCGCGCACCCGCAACGCGTCGTCACGGTGTGGGGGTCGGGATACCGCTGGGATCGACAGCAGGGATGAGACCGGAGCTCGAGGCCGTGGCCTTGGCCGCTGGGACGGCGGCCGCGGTCGGTGTCGTGGGGGCGGTGGCCACGATCGCGGTGGCCCGGCGATCCGTGGCTTTCGCCACCGCGATGGGTCCCGTGGTGGTGGTGGCCAGTATGGCCGCCGGGATCTACGTCACTGCCGAGGCCATGTTCTTGTCGACCAACGACTTCACGCTGATGTCCCTTGTGCTGGCGGCCTGTGTCCCCGTCGCCGTGGTCTGCGGCTTGTTCTTGTATCGAGCGGTCCGCAAGATCGACAGGTCGGCCGCTCAGGCGGTGGCCGACCGTGAGCGTGACCGATCGCTGGCCGCAAGCCGTCGAGAGATGATCTCCTGGGCCAGCCACGACCTGAAGTCACCCCTGGCAGGCATCAGGATCATGGCCGAAGCCTTGGAGGACGGCATCGTCGATGATCCGGCTGACTACCACCGGCGGATCCGGCGCGAGAGCGACCGGATGAGTCGCATGGTCGACGATCTGCTGGAGATGTCGCGGCTCAGCCAGGGTGATGATTGCTTTCAGCCTACGGAGGTCAACCTGGCCGAGGTGGCGCGCGACGTCGTCCGCAGTCAACAGGCGGTAGCCGATCAGCAGCACGTGACGGTCACCCTGGCCGAGATCGGGGCAGTAGCCGTGACCGTGGACCCGGCGCGGATCGAGCGCGCGATTACGAACGTCCTGCGCAACGCCATTCTCTACACCCCCGTCGGCGGCTCGGTCCAGATCGATATCGACCCTCCAGACCGGGAGAAGGGCCTCGTAGAGCTCCACGTCAGCGATACGTGCGGTGGGCTGTCGGCAGACGACATCCGCCGAATGTTCGAGCCGGGCTGGCGGGGAAGCGCCTCGAGAACCCCTCAGGCAGGAGCAGGGATCGGGGTAGGCCTGACGATCACCCAGGCGATCGTCAGCGAGTCTGGAGGCAGGGTGGAAGTGAAGAACATGGGTGATGGCTGCCGAGTGAGTCTCTTTTTGCCCACCACGTAGACCACCTACAGCTCGGCGGGCGAGCGACTTCAGGCGGAGCGGTGGGGAGGATCTAGCTGCCGGCTACAGCGTCGGCGATCGGGGTCTCACCGTCGTTGAAGGTGATCGTCCGTCCGACCGTGGAGGGGTCGTGCAACACGGCCGCGATGACCGCTGCAACATTGGCTCGCGAGACTTGTGATGCTTCGTCGGCGGCTGCGTCAATGGTGCCGGTGCCTTCGTCGTTGGTCAGGGCGCTGGGGCCCAGCACAGTCCAGTCCAGCCCGGGAGCGCCCTTCAAGTACTCGTCAGCAGCAGCCTTGGCCTCGGCGTAGGCGAAGAAGTCATTGTCGGACGGCACACCGTGATCGGGCCCAGCCCCGAAGTACGACACCATGACGAACCGACTCGCTCCGCAGGCTCGTGCGGCGTCCACCGTGGCGATAGCGGCATCGCGATCGACCGCGTAAGTCCGCTCGGCGCTACCCCCTCCGGCACCTGCGGACCACACGACGGCCTGCTGACCCGCGACCACATCGGCGATCTGTGCGGAGTCGAGCTTCTCGACGTCGGCCAGTTTGGCCGTGGCACCGGCCGACTCGACGTCGGACGTGTGGTCGGGATTGCGGATGATCGACGTCACCTGATCGCCGCGGTCGGCGAGGATCCGGGTAAGGAGGAGGCCGATCTTGCCGTGGCCGCCGACGATCGCGATACGCATGGGGGAGGAAGACATCTGTCTACCTTAGAGGCGAAGGCACGGCACAAACACGAGGGGTTCACGTGCACTTTGCCTGAGCTCTCGGTGCGTCGGTGTCTCGGTGTCTCGGTGTCATGACTCTGCCAGGCCGTCCTCCGACTCGCCCCGTCCACGGGGCCGCCTGAGGACCCACTTGGACAGCCTTGTGTCCCGGCCCGTGGTGGGTCGGGTGTGGGGCGGGGCAGTTAGAGGTGCCAGGTGACACTGGTGGGGTGGACGGTCGCGGTGAGGTCTCGTTCGTGGACGAGGGTGTGGTGTCGCCCTCACAGCAACGCGTAGTTCGATAGGTCGGAGGGTCCGCCGCGGGACCAGTGGGT
>JBASAN010000282.1:0-2270 GCA_049650625.1 Ornithinimicrobium sp. | reverse complement strand
ACGAATCTCGGACTCCCCGGACCCGGCGGCGCCGGTGAAGAGCGGGGAGCCGTTGAAGACAATCGCCACCCGGGAGCCGCCCTGCTCGGGGGTCTTCATCTTCGAGATCATGTGCTGCAGGAAGAGGAATGAGCCATCGTTGATCCGCGGGAGGCCTGCGCCGAATCGGCCGGCGAAGCCCGTGGACTCGTGCTCGTCACGGACGGATTTCTCGACCTTCTTCCACTCAACCCCGAACGGCGGGTTCGCGATCAAGAAGTCGAACGGGCCCTCCAGACCGTCTTCCGAGAACGAGTTGCCGTGCACGATGTGGGAGGCGTCTTGGCCCTTGAGCATCATGTCGGAGCGGCAGATGGCGTAGGACTCGGCGTTGAGCTCTTGGCCGTAGACCTCGAGGCGAGCCTGGGGATTGAGGTGGCGCAGGGTCTCCTGGGCGATCGAGAGCATCCCGCCGGTGCCAGCTGCTGGGTCGGCGAGGGTCTTGACGATGCCGGGCTTGGTGAGCAGGTCGTCGTCCTCGATGAACAGCAGGTTCACCATGAGCCGGATGACCTCACGCGGGGTGAAGTGCTCGCCAGCGGTCTCGTTGGAGAGCTCCGAGAAGCGCCTGACCAGCTCTTCGTAGAGGTAGCCCATCTCGAGGTTGGAGACGACCCCAGGGTGCAGGTCGACCTCGGCGAACTTCGAGACCACCAGGTACAGCAGTCCGGCGCGGTCGAGGCGGTCGACCTGGGTGTGGAGGTCGAACTTCTCCAGCACGTCGGCGGCACCGGGCGAGAAGGACCGCAGGTAGGTGTGGAGGTTTTCGGCGAGGTTCGTCGGGTCATCGAGCAGGCGGGTCATGGACAACGGTGAGGTGTTGTAGAACTGCTCGTCGCCGGCGGCCTGGCGCAGCAGGGGGTCGATGTTCTCGACTTTGCCGGCAAGGCGGTCGGCCACGGCGAGGACCTTGGCTTTGGTGGGTTCCAGCACGCAGTCGAGGCGGCGGAGCACGACGAAGGGCAAGACGATGCGTCCGTACTCGGACTGCTTGAAGTCGCCACGCAGCAGGTCGGCGACAGACCAGATGAAGGCCGAGTGGTTCTTGATGGTCTCCTGGTCCTGGACGGTCACGAACGCTCCCTGCTGCTTGGTGTCGCCCACGATCGGTGAGTGAGCGCCGATCTTCACACGTACCGCCGACGGTTGTCGCGACGACCCAGCGCCCCGCCACGTTCAATCGGGGACCCAGCGGCGGGCCGTTCTTCGGTATCACCTCCTTCGCGGCGGACAGACCGCCGCTGAGCCTGGGAGCGAACGTGTTGTGGTCTGATACTAGGAGCCGCCCTGTGCGCATCACCTCCTTCCGGGGAGCGGCTTGGTGCCAGCTCAGACCTGGGCACGCATTTCCGCTGTTGAGTTCTCAAGGTGCAGGCCCGGCGGCTGCGTCGACCTGGCTGCGGGCTGGGGGTGACCATCCGGCTCCGCGCGTGAGCAGGCAATCACTGCACATCCAGCCTGGGGTTGCGTTTCCCCACTGGACGCCCACGGTCCCCCTGAGCGCTTCGGCATCCTCGGTGGCCACCGACGCAGCGCCTGGGCGCGAGAACTCCCGCCGGCCCCCGGCGCGTTTAGTTGTTTCACCACACCCGCGCTGGCGCCCCATGTTCACTCCGGCCGGTGCAGTCGCCTTCACCGCGGTGACCCGTATCGGGACAATTCTCCAGCGGCCGGTCTACCCGATGAACGGCAGTTCGCTGCCTCTCAGCGCGTGGTTCAGGCGCAGCCGCATGGAGGGATGGACGTCCAGCGCGTCAATCTGGTCGGACGTAAGCCACTCGACGGCGCGACTTTCGTCGCTGGTCGCCGCCTCACCGCCTACGACGTGTGCCCGGAAAGCGATCGAGAACTGCTGACGGACTTCACCGTCGTCGTACTTCATCCGGTGGTTGGGGTTGGTGTAGAGCCCGGAGACGGCGTCGACCTCCACGTCGTAGCCGGTCTCTTCCTTGACCTCGCGCACCACCGTGTCGGCAATCTTCTCGCCGGGGTCGTGGCCTCCGCAGGGCAGCGCCCAGAGGTCGTTGTCGACCTTGTGGATCATGAGGACGCGACCGTCGTCATCCGTCACCACAGCCACCACAGACGGCACCACACTGTTGATCGCCGGGGCGTCTGGGTCGTCGACGTAGTCAATTCGGCTCACGCGACTGAGCCTACGTCTGCTCCACGCTGTGCTCTAGGCACCCTGGACCTTCCGCCCGTCGCGAGCAGACCGACTGATCGTTGGC
>JBASAN010000281.1:0-10828 GCA_049650625.1 Ornithinimicrobium sp. | reverse complement strand
AGGCCGATAGCGAAGGAGACCAGGGACAGCGGAATGGTGCCTTTGATCGCTCCCTGGACGATCGGCCAGAGCGAGTCGAGGAAGAGCTGTGCATTGTCGCTCATCTGCGGGGCCTACTGCGAGACGTCTTCGCCGAAGTACTTCTCGCCGATGTCTGCCAGCGTGCCGTCCTCGTGCATCTGCTCCAAGGTGTCGTTGAAGTCCGTGTCGAGAGCCTTTTTGTCCTTCGTGAAGGCGAAGGCGTTGAGCGACTCCTCATCGGTCTGCGCCGCGATCTTGATCCCGGCGTCCGGATTGACCGTGAGGTAGTCCAGATAGGTCAGCTCGTCATTGACGGTGGCGTCCACCCGCCCCTGCTCCAGCAGGGCGATGCCCTGAGCCCACCCCTCGACGGCCTCAACCGTGGCGCCGTTGTCCTCGGCCACGGCAAACCAGTTGCTCGTCAAGGACTGGGCCGAGGTCTTGCCCTCAAGATCAGCCAGGCTGCTGATGTCATTCGTGCCCTCCGCCACGACCACCACACCGGGCGACACCGTGTATGGATCGCTCAGGAGGTACTTCTCCTCGCGTTGCGGGTTGATCGAGATCTGGTTGGCGATCACGTCGAACCGGTTCGCCTCCAGGCCGGCGAAGATGCCGTCGAACTGCGTCTCCTCGAACTGCACCTCGAGGTCGAGACGGTCGGCGATCTCGGTGACGACGTCGACGTCGTAGCCGGTCAGGTCTCCGGCACCGCCTTCGTGGTAGGTGAAGGGTCGGTAGGTGCCTTCCGTGGCCACGACCAAGGTGCCGTCGGTGATCAGGTTGTATTCACCTGCTCCGGTCGAGGCCGACTCGTCCGAGCCGGCCCCCTCACCCGAGCAGGCGGTCAGGGCAAGAGTGGCGGCGGCGACGGCGGACACACCGAGGAGGTGCTGACGAGACTTCACGTGGGACCTTTCGACGTACGGCGGGCAGGGCTGCTCGGCGTACCGGTAAGCGGGGATAGGAAGGGATCTCACTGATCCACGGTGGCCAACACCAAACACAACGACACCTATTCCAGTAGATGACGTTATGGAACAGGCTCGGCGAGCAACACCATGCGCCACCGGTGACGCAGGGCACACTGGGGCGTCATGGGACCCCATCCTCGGCTTGTCCGCTTCTGGGACCGACGGGCGCCCACATACGACCGAAAGATGGACGGCGTCGAGCGCCGCATGTTTCCGCAGAGTCGTCACTGGGTATGCAGCCGGGCTCGCGGGCGCACCCTCGAGCTCGGGGTCGGCAGGGGCGCCACCCTGAAGCACTACGGCGCCGACATCGATCTGACCGGTCTCGACTGGAGCGGGGCCATGCTCGCCCTGGCTCGGGGCCGAGCCGCCGAGGCCGCCTGCACGGTCACGCTCGAGCAGGGCGACGCGTCAGCACTGGCCTTCGCGGACGACAGCTTCGACACCGTCGTGTCCACCTTCGCCCTGTGTTGCATCCCCGACGAACATGCCGCCCTCCGGGAGGCGGTGCGGGTTTTGCGCCCGGGTGGACGACTGTTGCTCGCCGATCACGTGGCGTCGTCACGATGGTGGCTGCGCGCCCTTCAGCGCGCCGCCGACGCCGTCAGCGTGCCGCTGCACGGCGAGCACTTCTCCCGGCGACCCGCGGTGCTGCTGCCCGCGCTTGGCGTGACCATCGAGATGACCGAGCGCCATAGAGCCGGGATCATCGAGCACGTCCACGCCACCGTGCCCGTCTCCCGCTGAAGCCCACCGAACCCGGCTTACCCCACTCACACCGGGCCTAGACCCTGCAGTTGTGCCGCCACAGCGACACTTCTGCAGGGCATTAGCCGTGCGAGGAGCCCGCAAAGACCTACGAGGCGCCGGCACCGGACATCGTCCGGCCCGTTTCCAGCACGGTCTTGAGGCTGCTGAGCACCCACGGCCATCCGCCGCCACCCGCGTTGATGTCTCCGCCACCGTGGACGTCCTTGGCGGTCTTGGGTGCACCCACGCACTCGTGCGTCAGCGTGAGCTGACAGGGCCCGCCCGCGAACTCGACGATCTCGTAGGTCAGCGTGGTGTCCGGCTCGTCATGCCATTGCGCCGACCAGGTTTGCACCAGCTTGTGCGGAGGATCCACCTCGACCACGGTGCCGGTGCCCGCCACGTCGCCCATCCCCATCGCCCTCATCTCCGGGGTGCAGAGCTCCCGGATCGCGCCGCCTGGTCGAAGGTCGATCTCGAGCCCGGTCCCGTAGCCGAATCGACCACTCCAGTCGGAGGTGGTGATCGCCTCCCAGATCTGCTCAGCCGGGACGTCGATGTAGATCGAGTACATCTGCACCTCAGGCGCTGCGTCGTCCTCCGTCTGCGCCGCATCCTGCGTCATCGTGCCGTTGGGCGTGTCACTCATGTCTAGTCCTCCAGGTGTCGTTTCAGCTCCGTCAGGGCGCTCACCCTGCGCTGGGTGTACTTGTCGATCCACCGGTCGTGGATCAGCTGGATGGGCACGGGGTTCAGGTAGTGCAGCTTCTCCCGGCCCGCTCTGCGAGTGAGGACCAGTCCGGCCGACTCCAGAAGGCGTAGATGCTTCGAGACCCCGAAGCGCGTCATCTCCACCTGCTGGGCCACGACCACCTCGAGATCCCCGAGGCTGCGGCCCTCCCGCTCGAACAACGCGTCCAGAAGCAACCGACGCGTGGGGTCGGCCAGCGCTTTGAACACCTCGTCGTCATGCACAGTAGGAGATTAGGTGACTTTTTGGTCACCTGTCAACGGTGCGGCCGTGTCTGTGGGGGTGAAGTCGACGTCGACCGACTCGAACCCCTTGTGCCGTTGGGCCTGGGCGTAGCGGGTGTAGGCACGGCGGTCGGCATCGGTCAGGTCGACCTGGTCGGTGAACGGCGTCAGCAGCGCCCGGGGGAAGAGCTTCTCGGCCAGCACGACGTTGATCTCGACGCCCAGGACCAGCGCGTTGGCGGCGACGTAGATCAAACCGATCAGGCCCAGACTCAGCGCGAAGACCGCGCTGACGTCATCGACCCGGGCGAGCACGCGGTCAACGTAGAGGCCACCGAATCGCTGCACCCCGATCCACAGCAACACCACGAAGGTTGCGCCCGGGACCGTCTGCCGCCACGGCGAGCGGGTGGGGCCTGCCCAGCGCAGCAACAACGTGAGTCCGGCGATGGTGACCGCCAGAGATGCGCCCTGGACCAGCCACTCGATGCCCCGCGTGAACTCAGGAAGCTGGCCCATCAGCGAGCCAGAGAAGTTGGTCAGGAGCGCCAGGCCCAACACGACCATGCCCGCCAACGACAGCAGCAGAGCACTCCACAATCGACTCTTCAGGGGGTTCCGCCGACTGTTACGCGGCACGGACCAGCCGACGTTCACGGCGTTCTGCAGCGCCTGCCCCAGGCCGAGCACCCCGTAGAGGGCGACGAGGCTACCGGCCAGGACCGCCCCGAAACTCCCACGCATCCCCTGGGGCGTAGACAACTGGGTCCCGATGATCGGGAACTCGCCGACGGCCGAGTTGAGGAGGGTCCGTTGCAGGTCGACGTTACCCTGCAGCACGAAGCCCAGCACGGAGGACGAGATCAGCAGGAGCGGGAAGACCGCGACGAACGCGTTGTAGGTGATCGTCATCGCCAAGTAGTTGCCTTGGTCGTCGAAGAACTTGTAGATGACGGCCAGCGGATAACCCAGGACGGGATGGCGACGCTGGACTGCGTCCAACCGGTCAACGAAACTCACGGTGGAATGTTGTCACGCCGAGAGCCACGGCATACCGGAGCACCCGCACGAAGTCGACCAACTCCTCGAACCGTGCGTCTCTCAGGCTCACTTGCCTTTGAGGATCCGATGCCAGTAGATCTGCGGCAGGACCCGCCTATCGCCGAAGAACAGCACCCTCGAGGGACGTCGCCACATCAGGGGGAACGACGGCCGGAGCACCCGGTCCCGGTCGAACTCGGCGAACAGGACCTTGGATCGCGACACCGTGTACGGGCACACCGAGTAGCCGCTGTACTCCGCCGGCGTCTCGGCCCCGCTCCGAGCCGACAGGAGGTTCTTGGCCAGGACCTCGGTCTGCTCCCGCAAAGCTCCCCCGGAGCGGGATGCGCCGGTCTCTGCCGTGTCACCGCACGACCACACCGTGGGTACGCGGCGATGTCGCAGTGTCAGCGGGTCCACATCGACGTAGCCGGCAGCCTCCGCCGAGCTCAGACCGGCAGACTCGATCCAGGGTTGCGCGCGATGGGCGGGGGTCATGTGCCAGAAGTCGTACGGCAGCACGGTAGAGCCGTCGGGACCCGTGACATGCAACGTCTGCGACGTGGGGTCCACCCGGTCGACCCGGCTCGAGGCCAGCACCTGTATGCCGTACCGCTGCACCCAGACACGCAGCCGGGCCGAGATCTTCGCGTTGGCCGAGACGTCGGCGTCGGGTGTCACCAGCGTGACCTCGATGTCGTCGAGGACTCCTTGGGAGCGCCAGTAGTCACACGCCATGTAGAGGATCTTCTGCCCCGCGCCGGGGCACGGCGCGGGTCCGTCCGGAAGGGTGAAGACGGCGCGCCCGGAGCGCAGGGCCTGGATCAGCTCCCACGTCTTCGGAGCGAGATCCACCACGTAGTTGGTAGAGGCCGATGGGCTCAACATCGCCTGCGCCGAGCCGGCCACGGCATCCCAGTCGGGCTCCGAGCCGGGGGTGAGCACGACGTCCCGGTAGGCGATCGTGGCTCCGCTGGCCATCGTGACCAGTCGGCCTTCGACGTCGATGTGGTCCACGGCGTCCTGGATCCAGCGGACCCCCATGGGCATGACCGAGGCCTGCCGACGACTCAGCTCCTTGGTGCTCGACATGCCGGCACCGACGTAGGAGAGCAGCGGGCGGAAGTGGTGGGTGACCTTCGGCTCGATGATCGCCACGTCGTCGAGGCCAGAGCTGCGCAGGCGCGCCCCGAGCGCGATCCCGGCGTTGCCGCCTCCAACGATCAGGACGTCGGCATACCTGGACGTCGACGCAGTTGCTTCCACGGGCGAAAAGTAGCAGAGCAATAGATCTGACCTATTGACGAGCAACCTCACGGCTGTCACGCTCGTTCGTGTGTCGACCGTCGTGGCCGCAGGACCGCGGAGCCTTCCCGACCAGATCGCGGAGGCGATCCGCGATCGCATCGTCGCCGGTGAGCTCTCTCTGGATCAACGCCTTCCCAGCGAGTCCGAGCTGGCCGAGTCGTTCGGGGTGTCCCGGCCGACCATTCGCGAGGCGCTCAAACGTCTGGCCGCCAAGAACCTGATCCGGTCCAAGCGGGGCGTCAGCGGCGGCAACTTCATCACCGTGCCGACCGACGAGCAGGTGCGATCCGACCTACGCACCACGGCCACGCTGCTGGTCAGCCACCAGATCTTCAGCCTGGCCGACGTGGCTGAGAGCCGTCGCCTTCTCGAGTCGGACTGCGCCCGCCTGGCCGCACAACGGCGAGACCACGACGACCTCCTCGCCCTACAGGACGCCTTGGAGCGTCAGGAGCGCGGAGACCTCAGCGACGAAGGATTCTGCGAGGCGGACGTGACCTTTCATCGTCTCGTCGCACAGGCGGCGCACAACCCGGTGCTCGACTACGTGATGGTCTTTGCGCTGGAGGCTCTCCACCCCTCGACCAACCTCATCATCAACCGATTCCGGCATCGCAGTGACGTGACCGACCTGCAGCGCCGGCTGTTCGAGGCGATCGAAGCAGGTGACTCGGAGGATGCGTCGCAGGTCGTGCATGCTCAGCTGGACCACTTGAGTGGGATCTACGACCAAGCGCAGGAGTGGATCACTGAGCGAAACGTCAACCACCCGAGCTCCGAGCGGCCCGCCCCGCAGGACCAACGTCAGGACAACGATGGCCACTGAGGTCCCCGAGATCGGCTGGGCCAGGACCCAGCATCCACTGGAGCGCATGCTCGCCCCACGCTCGGTGGCACTGCTCGGCGCGTCCACGATGCCCAACGTGCCGGGCAACGACATGATCCTGGAGTTGCAGGTTGCGAGGTACCCCGGGGCGGTCTATCCCGTCAACCCCCGGTACGACGAGGTCGAGGGGTTGCCCTGCTACCCCAGCCTCAGGGACCTGCCGCAGGCTCCGGACCTAGCCGTGCTCGGCATCGCGAACACCGGCATCGAGGAGCAGGTCCGGGCGGCCATCGATCTCGGCGTCGGCGGTCTGGTCATTCCTGGGAGTCTGTCGATGGCCGAGGACGACCCGGCCTACCCCCTGCGTGAGCGCATCCGTGATCTGGCCCGGGAAGCGGACCTGCCCATCGTGGGCGGCAACTGCATGGGCTTCTACAACGTGGAGCGATGGTTCCGCACTCTGCCGTTCCACCGGCCCTATGAGTTGACCGAAGGCGGCGTGACGTTCATTGCGCAGTCCGGCTCGGTGCTGACCGCGCTGTTGTGGAACGACCAGAAGCTCCGCTTCAACCTGGCCATCTCTCCCGGCCAGGAGCTGGTGACCACGACGTCGGACTACATGGACTACGCCTTGGAGCTGGAGAGCACGACCGCCATCGCGTTGTTCATCGAGACGGTCCGCAACCCGAGCGCCTTCGTCGCGGCCCTGCGCAAAGCGGCCGAGCGCGATATCCCCGTCATCGCCCTCAAAGCCGGCCGCACCCCGGAGGCGGCGACCTTGGCGCTCAGCCATTCCGGAGCCATCGCCGGCGATGACGCTGCCTACCAGACCTTGTTCGAGCGCTATGGCGTGGCGTCGGTGAAGTCCCTGGACGAGCTAGCCTCGACCACACAGCTGCTGTCCAACCCGCGTCGTCCCTCCAAGGGGGGTCTGGCCGCCATCTTCGACTCCGGTGGTGAGCGAGAGCTGATGATCGACATCGCCGACGACGTGGGGGTGCCCTTCGCCCGGATCAGCGCGGAGACCACTGCGGTGCTGAGCGACCATCTCGACCACGGGCTGGAGCCGATCAATCCGCTTGACGCGTGGGGCACCGGACGGGACTACCAGAACATCTTCGAGCGCTGCTGGCAGGCCTTGATGGACGATGAGGACACCGCCATGGGAGTCTTCGTAGCCGACCTCAGCTCCGGGTTCTACCTGCACGAGTCGTTCGCCCGGATCTGCCGGCGGGTGCACCGGCGGACCGGCACACCGGTCGCGATGCTGAGCAACCACATCGGCACTGAGTCCCAGGACCTCGCCAAACGGATGACCAACCTCGGGGTCCCGGTGCTCGACGGGACCGTGGCCGGACTGCTCGCCGTGCGCCACGCGTTGACCTACCGCGACTTCAGCGTCCGCCCCGGTGTGGCCTCACCCACCAGGCCGGATCCGGAGGTCACTGCTCACTGGCGAGCCCGGCTCGGCGAACCGACCGCGCTGAGCGAGAGCGAGGGCCTGGACCTGCTCGCGGCCTACGGGGTTCCGGTGACCCCGCACCGGACCGTGTCGAGCGTCGAGGCGGCGCTGGAGGCCGCTGAGGAGTTCGGCTACCCGGTGGTGCTGAAGACGGCGGCGCCGGGGATCCTGCACAAGTCCGAGGTCACGGGCGTGATGCTCAACCTGGCCGACTACGAGGCCGTACGCACCGCCTACGCCGATCTGGCCGCGCGGCTCGGGCCGGACGTGCTGGTGGCTCCCATGGTGCTGCCCGACGTCGAGATGGCCCTGGGCGTGGTGTCCGACCCGCAGTTCGGCTCGATGGTGCTGGTCGCCGGCGGGGGTGTCTTCATCGAAGTCCTGGGTGACCGTCAGCTCGGTCTGGTCCCGATCGACGCCGACATCGCGCGCACCATGATCAGCAAGTTGGCAATCAAGCCGGTGCTCGACGGCATCCGTGGCCGGCCGGCCAAGGACACCGCATCCGTGGTCGCCGCCCTGGTCGCGCTGTCCGACCTCGCTGCCGACCTCGGCGACCTCATCGCCGAGCTCGACGTCAACCCTCTGGCCGTCACCACCCAAGGCTGCATGGCACTCGACGCCCTCGTCATCCCTCACTCACACAGGAGCACACCATGACCGACACCTTCCGCGCCCTCGTCATCCGGGACAGCCCCGAAGGCCAGAGCACGAGCATCGAAGAGCTCAGCGACGCTGACCTGCCGGATGGGGAGGTGCTCGTCGACATCGACTTCTCCTCGTTGAACTACAAGGACGGCATGGCCCTGGCCGGGAAGGGCCGGATCATCCGTTCCTTCCCCATGGTCCCCGGTATCGACTTCACCGGCACCGTGCGCGAGTCGACGTCGGAGCGCTTCGCCGTCGGGGACGACGTGATCCTGACCGGATGGGGAGTCGGTGAACGCTACTGGGGTGGCTACTCCCAGCGGCAGCGCGTGCGCGCACCATGGCTGGTGAAGCGTCCTCGGGAGATCAGCGCACAAAGCGCGATGGGCATCGGCACGGCGGGGCTCACGGCCATGTTGTGCGTCATGGGCTTGGAGGACGGCGGCCTCACCCCGGAGTCGGGGCCCGTGGTGGTCACGGGGGCGGCCGGTGGCGTGGGCAGTGTCGCCATCGCGCTTCTCGCCCGTCTGGGGTATGACGTCACTGCCGTCACGGGCCGGCCCGAGCAGCACGACTACCTCACGGAGCTCGGTGCGAGCGCCTTCTTGACCCGCGAGGAGATGAGCCAACAACCCAAGCCGCTCGAGGCCGAGACCTGGGCGGGCGCGGTCGACACCGTCGGCTCGACCATGTTGGCCAAGGTCCTGGCGCAGACGCAGTACCGCGGCGTGGTGACCGCTTGTGGCCTGGCGGGTGGAGTCGATCTGCCGAGCACCGTGATGCCGTTCATCTTACGCGGGGTACGACTCCAGGGCATCGATTCCGTGCAGGCGCCGGTAGCCCTGCGTGAGCAGGCCTGGGCTCGCTTGGCCACCGATCTGCCCGCCAGTCTGCTGGACGCCATGACCCAGGTCGTGCCCATGAGCGAGGTGGCGGCCCAGGGTACGGCCATCATGGAGGGTCAGGTGCGAGGCCGGTTGGTCGTCGACCCTAACGCCTGAGCCACGGACGCGGGTGGGAACGACGGCTCAGCCGCGACCGACGTCCACGACGAGGCGGGCGGGATCGCTCAACACGAAAGCCCGGAACGGCGTGTCCTCGTCGTCGATGCCGATGAACGCCTGCGTGGTGCCTTCGAAGGTCCCGGACAGGCGCACCTGCTCGACCTCCTCGGACGCGTCCAACGAGTACGTCCCCGGACCGCCCTCGTAGGCCTCGTCCTCCGCGGGGTAGCGGGTGCCGGTCATGACGACCTGCAGGATGGCGTCACCGTCCACGTCGATCGTCGCGCCACTGCCGTCCTGGACAGCGCTGTCGACGTAGGAGACGCGATATCCCGGCGTTCCTTGGCCCTCGAAGTCGAACACGACACGATCGAAGTCGGCGTAGGACCCGATCCGCACGGTCGTCGAGAGCAGGTCGCCGTCGCCCTCGGCCGCGCCTTCGGCCGATTCGAGGCTCGGCGCGGGTAGCTGCGAGTCGTCCGGGGCCTCGGTCGGTGCAGCGTCCCGATCCTGGGTGGGTTCTACCGTGGTGTCGGCGTTGTCGTCGGGGTCGACCGTCGAGGTACTCGAATCGATGTCGCCCGTACTGGTGGACGTGGACAGGTCGAAGTCGTTCGGCAGGCCCGTCGCCGTCGCTGCGTCGAGGTCGTCCCCGGTCGAGGTGCTCGCGTCCGTGTCTGCCCCTGTCGGGCGCGCCGTATCACCAGAGTCAGCGGTCAAGATGTCTTGGTCGATAGTGCTCGGACCTGCGTCTTCGCCGAAGGCATCGCAGGCCGACAGAGACATGGTCAACACCACAAGGCCGCCAAGCAGCGCCGCAGAAGTCTTCATCGATCCTCTTTCCTGTTGCTGAGAACCTAGACGCGACGTCGCTGCTCAGCAACCCCGGGCGGGCTCGGGACCGCGGTGCTGCGGACACGAAGAGGCCGAGGTGGCTGGTGCCACCTCGGCCTCTATGTCACAGGGGCTGAATCAGTTCACGCGACCGTAGTTGACGCTACCGGGGAAGATGCTGCGCAATGTCGTGCCGTTGGTCGAGCGGCCGGAATCATAGAACTTGCCGCCGCCGGCGTAGATCCCGACGTGGGTGGCGGGATAGCCGTGGAACACCAGATCCCCGGGGCGGGGGCTGGAGGTGCGCGTGGTGGCGCGCTGGATACCTGATGCCGTCCGGGGCAGGCTGATGCCGGACTGCTTGAAGACATAGTTCACGAATCCGGAGCAGTCGAAACCGGTTCGGGGCGAATTGCCCGCCCATGAGTAGCGCACGCCGAGGTTGCGCTTGGCGTTGGTGATCACGCTGCTGCTGGAGCGCGAGCTGCTGCGCGAGGCCGAGGAGCTGCTGCGTGAAGACGTCGACAGTCCCATCGCACGGGAGGTGATAGGACCGACGATGCCGTCAGCGACCAGGCCGTTGCGACGCTGCCAGCTCTTGACCCGGCTGTGCGTCTTGGGGCCGAACACGCCGTCGGGGTACGCACCGACGATGCGCTGGATGGTCTTGACCGACCCCCCACGCGAGCCCCAACGGTAGGTCGTGTAGCCGCGGGGGGTGGGCAGCACACGGCTGGGCGCCGGAGTGGCGGCCGGAGCCACCGCGGGCAGAGCTGCTGGCGTCGTCGCCAGGCCCTTGGTGGTGGGGGTCTTCGGGGTGGCCGGAGCCGCTTGGCTCGAGCCGGCGGTGGACAGGGCCAGACCACTAGTGGCAGCAAGGGTCACAAACACCTTGGCTGCGGGCTTGAGCGACAGACGTCGAGGGGCGCGATGGCGCGCACGTGCAGTGACGGACATGGTGAACTCTCTCCATACGCCTACGGGG
>JBASAN010000280.1:0-1525 GCA_049650625.1 Ornithinimicrobium sp. | reverse complement strand
CAGTCTTCGGCGAAGCTCCGTTGGGCGACATCACCACCGGCAACGTTCGCGCGTGGTGGAAGAAGCTTCCATCAGACAGGCGGACCGGCAACGCCCACGCCTACGCGTTGCTGCGGACCATCTTGGGATCAGCGGTGGAGGACGAGCTGATCTCGACGAACCCGGCGGCGATCAAGGGGGCCGGGCAGACCAAGCGGCAACGCGCGATCGAGCCGGCCACGGTGCCCGAGCTCGAGACCATCGCGGGTGCGATGCCGCCGAGACTTGCCATGGCTGTGCTGCTGGCGGGGTGGTGTGCGTTGCGGTTCGGCGAGGTCGTCGAGCTGCGACGCCGGGACGTGACGACGGACGCCGTGTCGCTGAGGGTGCAGCGGGCGATGACTTATCGCGACGGCTCGACGTGGGTGGGTGCGCCGAAGTCGGATGCAGGACAGCGCGAGGTCTCCGTCCCGCCCCACCTGCGGGAGACGCTGACCTCGCACATCGAGGCCCACGCACAGTCCGGCAAGGACGGTCTTCTCTTCCCTGCACCCACGTCAGGTTCATCGGTCTCAGGACCATGCTCGTGTGGTCATTCCGGGTGCGCGGGTGGACACCTGATGTCGTCGGCGATGTTCAAGTGGTTCGACCCCGCGCGCCGGACGGCGGATCGGGCCGACCTGCGTTTCCACGACCTGCGGCACACCGGTCTGACGTTGGCGGCGCACGCGGGCGCGACGCTGCCGGACCTGATGAAGCGGGCCGGGCACTCGAGCGTCGACGCGGCGCAGGTCTACATGCACGCCGCGCGCGGGCGTGATGCTGAGATCGCAGCCCGGATGTCGGACCTGCTGGGCAGGTAGCTGGCGCTTCGGCCACTGAGTTTCATCTGGTTGGGCCGCCCGGGCCCGATCTTGGGCGTCTTGTGCCTGATCTAGCGGTGTCGGCGGTACCGATCTGTTCAGCTGATGAGTCGCGTGACGATCGATCCGAGGACCAGAGCGACCACGAACGCCGCCACAGTCGCTATCACCTGCACCCGCCGACTCGGGGGCGGCGCGTGCTGGTCAGCAACCAGGCCGAGGTACTCGGCCAACCTCCGCAATGTCACGATCCGACTCTAACGTCGAAGGTGCAGGTGTCGCCGAAGGCGCAACGTGTGGTCCACAAGCGGCATCGGATGCCCTTGCGGAGGCTCTTGGCTGGTTCACGTGCTGTCTGCCGACGCGTGCATCGCGGTTCCGGCGCCGGTCGTGGCCGGCCAGGATTGGTCATGCCCTCATCGTGGGGATCCGCTTCAGGGCCGCGTGCAGTTCGGCGAGGGGGATGCGGATGGCGCGTTGGCCGCAGTGGTAGGCGGGGATGGTGCCGTCGCTGATGCGTCGTCGGATGGTTCGCGTGGAGAGGGACATGATCTGTGCGGCTTCGTCGATGCTGACGTAGACGGGCAGGTCGCGCCCCCCGTTGGTCGCGCTCATCGCGCGGGCCGGTCGTCGTGGTCGGTGGTGCCCGGTGTCGCCGGCGGTGTCGCTGCGGGTGTGGCTGG
>JBASAN010000279.1:0-2376 GCA_049650625.1 Ornithinimicrobium sp. | reverse complement strand
GCGCTGCGCCGCTCGGATCTCGAAAGGCAGGTTCGCAAGAGGACCATCGGAGACTTGGGATCCGGCGCCGTACCGGATGCCGACCCAGAATCGCGGTTGGCGCTGGCGGCGCGCTGCCAGGCCCACCATCGACCATGGACGAGCGGGCCCATCTGTTGGAGCCATGCCACGGACGTGACGACTGAGCGCGGCTTCCCAGAGCCTCAGGTATGCGGGAATCGCGTAGGAGCAATCTCGGCGAGCAAGGTCGTCCACCGCTCCGAGCCGTCCGGGGGCTCGATACAGGGGCCGTGCATCAGGGAGCGGCCCTTGCGCTTCCAATTGCTTCCGGACCTGCTCCCAGCGCTCGGATTGCCAGGAGTCCTGGCCCGGACGATAGGCGTCGAACGAGAGCTCATCCAGCAGTTCGGCTGTCTCGGCAAGGGTCAGCGGGCGATCCAGGATCCGGCCCCGGCTCATGGACCCTCTGCCGAGAACCTCGGACGACGGGTGCTCGACGAAGGCTTTCGCAACGAGTTCCGCGTTGGGATCGGGACTCTGGCCTGTGTTGATCGAGCGGATGAAGGGGCTTGCACCCGGACACAACGGCAGGGTTCTGACGTTCGCAATCTTTCCGGTCGCAATATAGTTGGCACCTTGTAGGACCTGCGGTGTCGGCGGCCCGGCGTTCGACGCCATCTCAGCGATGACCTGTTGCCTAAGCGCTTCGTCAGCGTCGTGATAGCTCGCGAATAGTTGCAGCTGCTCGCTGCTGGCGAAGAGCCGACACAGTTCAAGGTAGGAGCCGCGATATCCGAACCAACGCTGCATCTGCATCTGCGTATCGGCGTACGGAGAGTCGGTGCGACGCATGAACAGCGTGGTCGTCAGTCCCTCCAACGTCAGACCGCGCGACATCACGTTCCCCGAGATGAAGATGGTCGACATGTCGCGCGGGGCCAGCCAGCCTTCTCCAGACTCCTTGGGCTCGTACTCCGGCCGATCGTCCGCGTTCGGGTCGCTGTTGACGACAGAGATCCGGGTTCCCGGGAAGATCTCTTCCAGAAGAACCGCGCGGATCGCCGCCCAACTGGGCAGCGAGCGCGCTTGGGGGGTGTTGAACGCCGCCTTCAGGGCCGCAGCCGACGTCGCAAAGTGCTCGCGCCACGCCTGCCAGGAGCCTTCTTCGTCGATCAGGTCCTTTGCCCACCAGCCCGGTAGGACTTCGGCAGCCAGCGCATGCCACTCGGCCACGTCTTCGGGTGGATTGGCCCCGGCCCAACTAATGACGTCGCCTAGCGTCCCGAAGTGATCGCTTACCGATGCCGATGGATGCACAAGCATCGAGGTCGGCAACGGGCAGCTCGCTCCAGCCTCCTCCCGGGAGCGGAAGAGCGCGTGGCGTGCGGTCGCGGGTCCCATCCGATGAGGTTCCCGCAGGACGCGAATGGCAGCGCCCACAAGGAATGACCGCATTGCCGCTAAGGTGTCGGCTTTCGGGTCCTCGGAGATTCGCTGGGCAAGGCCTGCACTGTGGGCTCGTCGATAGAACGTCTCGCCACCCGTGTAGTACCGATCAGGCCCCTCAGGTTCGAAGTAGGTCGTACTCCGCTCCACTACGGCCCCGCGATCGAACGGCGTGCGCAGTGCGACCACGAAGTCCTTTGGCGCTAGGGGATTGTGATCCTCCTGCAAGAAGTTCGCTTGAGGCGTGGCTGTGTAGGCGACGTAAGTCGTGAATAGGTTGGGCGGCGAGACTCTGCCGGCGCGGGGCTCCCACAGGTCTGCAATCGCTCGCGGGATCTGCTTGAGGTGCGCGTCTGCCGCGTCCTGGCTGTTCTCCACGACGGCGTCCAGGACGGACCCGTCGTCAGCCTCATCGTCGAGGACCAGCATGTGCACTGGTCGGTCGGCGGTTTCGATCGCCGGTACTACTGATTCGCGCAGACTCCGTGCCAACGCCCGCAGGTGGTCCACCTGCTTCATGGCGATCACGACAATCGGACGTCGCTCACGCAGGGCTCTTCGAACGCTGGCCGATTGCAAGCGGTAGAGCGTCGCCAACGCGACGCGGTTGTCAATGACAACTCCCGACTTCGGGATGAGCAGGCGGGCTCGCTCACGCTCTGCGCCCTCCGTTGGCCAATCTACCTGGCTCGCGAATCGGTCTAGGGTCTGCTGCCAAAGCGAGATCCGCGTGCCCGCCAGGATGACCACGACGTCAACGCCCTCATCGAGGGCGCGTGCGCTCACCCCGAACATCGAAGCCGTCTTTCCGGACTGCACCGAGCCCATGACGAGACCACGTCGTGTCCGACTCGAGGGCCAACGCGCGTCACCCGGGGGTCCGGCACCGAAGATTCCACCGTCGCCTATGTATCGGCTGTCGAGCGCCAC
>JBASAN010000278.1:0-11530 GCA_049650625.1 Ornithinimicrobium sp. | reverse complement strand
TGCTCGTGCTCCCCGTGCTCGGCGTCCTCGGCGTCGATGGCGTCCTTGTTCGTGAGGTTGGGATAGACCTTCTCCTCCTCGGCCTCGCCGTGGGCGATGAGCACCTGGGCGAAAGCCTCGCGAGCCGCCGCCCGATCGGCGGTGGAGTCGCGCATGTCCCGCATCAAGGACTCGAAGAGCCGATGATCGGTCAGGATGAGGTCGACAACGTCACCGGAGGTAGGACGGGGAATGGTGTAGGAGGACATGACCTCAAGACTGCCACCGACCCACGTCGTCTGCACACCTGGTGCCTTCGGCTCAGGCGCGGCGAGCCTCAGTCCGCGCAGCGCAGGGCATCGTGCACGGTGGTCTCCCCATAGGCCTTGCTCCGTAGTGGCTCAAGACCGCTCGGCCACGTCGGGACGGGGCTGCGTGAGGACCGTTCGAGCATCACGACGGCATCAGGACGCAGCCACTCCCGACGCACCAGAAGACTCAACATCGTCGAGATCGCATCCTCGTCGAGCGGGTAGGGCGGGTCGGCCAGGACGAGGTCGTAGGCCGAGGCGTCGGGCCCTTGGCGCAGCAGACGCTCGACGCGCTCCCCACGCACGGTGACGTGCTCCAGGTCCAAACCCACCGCGTTGCGCTGGATCAGGCGCGCGGTCGGTCTGTCCGACTCCACACACAGGACCTCAGATGCGCCGCGCGAGGCCGCTTCGAGACCGAGCGCACCGGAGCCTGCGTACAGATCCAGCACACGAGACTGAGCGAAGTCGACCAACGAGTCGAGCCGCGAGAACATCGCCTCCCGAACGCGGTCCGTGGTGGGTCGGGTCGCAGAACCCTTCGGTGTGGCCAACGGACGACCGCCCGCTCGGCCGGCGATGATCCTGGTCATCCGCGCTCCAGAAACGCTGCGCGCTGGGCGTCGAGTTGGTCAAGGGACGCTCGAAGGGCGGGGTGGGCTGCCAGGTCCGGATCCGCGGTGACCCAGGCCCAGGCGTCTTCGTGCGCGGTCACGATGAGGTCCTCATCCCGCGTCAACCGCAGGAAGCGCAACCCACTGCGGCCCCCGCTCTGCACCGCTCCGAGCACGTCACCCTCGTGACGGTTCTCCAGGTCGAGGTGCGCCAGCTCGAACCCGTCGGTCGTGGACGCCACCGCGTTCAGCCGGTCCTGCGCCGGTCCATCGACGCCTTGGGTTACGAGGAGACACAGACCGGGCTTGTCGCCCCGCCCGATGCGTCCGCGCAGTTGGTGCAGCTGTGAGATCCCGAACCGATCGGCGTCGAGGACCACCATCACGGTCGCTTGCGCGACATCGACGCCGACCTCGATGACCGTGGTCGCCACCAGGACGTCGAGATCGCCCGCAGCGAAGGACGTCATCACGCCCTCTTTGTCCTCGGCGGCCATCTTTCCGTGCAGCAGACCGATCCGCAGGGCCCCGGTGTCAGCGGCGGACACCAGAGCGCGGTGCACCTGCAGGACACCGTGCAGGGTCGCTCCTTCCAGTCCCTCGGCGGCAGCGATCGGCGCCCCGGGGCCGGGGTAGGGCTCCTGAGCTGAATCCGCGTTGTCAGGGCCGTCCTTCTGGTCCAGGTCCGGGTCCTCCGGCGATCCGATCCGGGGGCAGACGACATACACCTGGTGTCCCAGCGCGGCCTCCTCGCCGACGCGCTTCCACATCCGTCGTACCCATCCCGGTTTGTCGCCGGTCACCACGTGGGTGCTGATCGGCTGCCGACCGGCGGGAAGCTCTCGCAACGTCGAGATCTCCATGTCCCCGAACACCGTCATCGCCACCGTGCGCGGGATCGGGGTGGCGGTCATCACCAGGACGTGCGGTGCCGCGCTGGCCTTGGCACGGAGGGCGTCACGCTGCTCCACGCCGAATCGGTGTTGCTCGTCCACGACCACCAGACCCAGCTCCGCGAACTGCACGTGCTCCTGGATGAGGGCATGCGTGCCGATCACGATGCCAGCCTCACCACTGGCGGCAAGGAGCAGGTTTGCTCGCCGCTCCGCGGCAGACTGGCTTCCCGTCAGGAGAGCGACCCTCGTAGCCGAGTCGGCGCCGGAGAGCATCCCCCCGTGGCCCAGGCTTCCCAGCATCGCGGTGATCGATCGATAGTGCTGCTGGGCCAGGACCTCGGTCGGAGCCAGCAGCGCCGCCTGTCCACCGCTGTCGATGACGGTCAACATGCCGAGCAGGGCCACGATGGTCTTGCCCGAGCCCACCTCACCTTGCAACAACCGGTGCATCGGGACGGTCCGGGCCAGGTCACGGCGCAGATCACTGAGCACGCCCTGCTGTCCCTGGGTCAACGCGAAGGGCAAGCCCGAGCTGAAGGCATCCACCAGACCGCCGTCGATGCCGGCACGCGGCGTGGCCGCGACGGCATCGTGCGCGCGTCGCCGCTGCGCCAGGGCGGCCTGGATGACGAACGCCTCCTGGAACTTCATCCGCCACCGACCTCTGCGGACGTCCTTGTCGCTGAGGGGTTGGTGGACGTTCCGGTAGGCGGTGAGCACGTCGGGTAGGCCTCGTGCGCGCCGGATCTCCTCGGGAATCGGGTCTGGCACCTGCGCCACGGCGTGCAGCACCAGGTCGACCGCCGCCCTCACCTTCATCGGACTCATCCGCGGCACGCTGGGATAGACCGGCACGAGCCCCGTGCCGAGCACGCTTCCCTCAGCTCCGGTGGGTGCAGGGTTCCCCGTGCTCGAGGATGACGCGGTAGGAGCACCCTCGGCATCCGGACTGAGCACCTGATACTCCGGGTGGGTGAGCTGACGAGCGTTGCGAAAGGAGCTCACTGTCCCCGAGCAGATGACCCGGACCCCCGGCAGCAACGCCTGCTCATGCCCGTACGCCCGGAAGAAGGTGAGCCCCAGCTGGTGACCCGCCTCGTCGACCACGGTCGCGATCAACATGGTGCCTCGACGGTTCTTCATCGAGCGCGTGGTTGCGGAGGCCACCGTCCCGAGCAGCACCACCTCATCCCCCTCGGCGAGGGTGCTGAAGTCCGTCGGTCGAGCCGGGTCGAGATACCGACGGGGAAAGAAGTCCAGCAGGTCGCCCACCGTGCGCAGGGACCTGCCCTTGTCCAGCGCGTTCGCCGAGGTGCCGATGACCGTACGTAGCGGCGTGTCCACCGTGACCGCGCTCATTCCATGCCCAGCAACCAGCGGTAGGTGCGCTGTCCGCCCGTGATCCGACGGACTTCGGGCTGACCCCCGTCGCCCGAGCCGAGCGGACCGCGGCGCAGGAGCTCGTCGATATCGCCAGCCTCCTGGCCGTCCCCACCGCTCCGAGCGCCCTCGACGACGGTCACCACCTCAGCGTCCTGTGCCAGGTCGGCAGCCATTTCGGACAAAACGAGACGTGCCGCCGGGGTGAGGTTGTCCTCAACGGCAACGATCTCATGGGACACGAATCCCAGCCACTGCCCCGGATAGCACCGTCCCACCGGGGTGACCGCCTCTGCCGCCGCGCGGGTGAGGGCGCCGTAGCGCACGTCCTGGGCGGCCTCCGCCATGGCGGAGAGCGAGGAGTCCACGTCCTCGGTATCCGGATCCCAGACGGAGACCGCTGCGAGGCCCTGCACCGCGGCCAAGGTGGGCACAACCCTGATCACCAGACCGTCTTCGGCTGCGGCCCGGGCGGCTGCCTCAGCGGCCAGCACGGTGTCCGGGTCGTTGGGCAGCAAGATCACCGTGCGAGCAGACGTCTGGCGCGCCGCGGAGAGCAGCTGCCCGGTCGAGGCGCGGTTGCCTGCGCTGGAGTGCACGACACTGGCGCCTGCTTCGGCAAAGACCCGAGCCAGACCCTCACCCGCGGCACAGCACAGCAGAGCCACCGTCGGTGCGCCAGAGGCACTCCCAGCCGGTACGCCGATCGAACGGTTCATCGCGGTGATGCTCACCTGCTCCACTCGGCCGGCTCGAGAGCCTGCGTCGATGGCGTCCGAAGCATGGTCCAGGTGGACGTGGACCCGCCACAGGTCAGGCCCGCCGACCACGAGCACGGACGAGCCGGAGACCATCAAGTCCTGTTTGAGCTGGGCGGCCGCCACCTCGGTCGCCTCGCCCAGCACGAACATCACCTCGTAGGCGCCTTCGTCATCCGTGCAGCCAGGCGGGGCCGCCCCCACGTCCGGAGGTGATCGCCACGCCACCGCCGTCGAGACCGCGTTCTCGTGTGGCCGGTCGGCCAGGACGCTCTCCAGGGCCTCCAGGACGACGACGAACCCCGCACCCCCGGCGTCGACCACCCCCGCGCGGGCCAGACTGGTCAACTGCTCGGGGGTCTTCGACAGCGCGACTTTGGCCGCTTCGAGCGCTGCCACAGCCACGCGGTAGGTGCTGAGCTCGTCGTCCGGGGCGACGTCACGAGGTGCCGAGCCGATCGCTTCCGCCGCTCCACGGGCGGCAGCGCGGGCCACGCTGAGGATGGTGCCCTCGACCGGGGACGAGACCGCCGACCACGCCAGATCGGCAGCCCGTTCGAAGGCTTCGCCCAGCACCTGGGGGGACATCTCGTCCGTGCCCGGACCCGCCCGCTCTACCGCTTGGGACATACCCAGAGCAAGCTGGCTCAAGATGACGCCGGAGTTGCCCCGCGCTGAGAGCAGCATGCCTCGGGCCAGACGCGCCAGACCTTCACCCAACGTGACCGAAGCATCACCGGCGTCGTCGGCGTTGCGCAGGAACCCCAGGGCTCCGTCCACGGTGAGGAACATGTTGGTCCCGGTGTCGCCATCAGGGACCGGGAAGACGTTGAGCTGGTCGATCCGCGCTCGGTAGTCACTCAGCAGGGCCCGCGAGGTCACCGCCCAGCGGCGGGCCGCAACCAGGTCCAGCACGGTCTCAGTCACGGTGGGAAGGCTATCCGGCGTCGGCGAGGAGAGAGAGCCTCACGGAACGGTCCGGGTTGTCGAGGTTCAGGTCGACCAGGCAGATGCTCTGCCAGGTCCCCAGGGCCAGCCGCCCGGACAACACCGGGATGGTCGCGTACGGCGGGATGAAGGCGGGCATCACATGAGAGCGTCCGTGGCCGGCGCTGCCATGACGGTGTCTCCATCGTTCATCGGCGGGCAGGAGGTCCTGTAGCGCGGCCAACAGATCGTGGTCGCTCCCAGCGCCGGTCTCCAGAATCGCGATACCGGCGGTCGCGTGGGGCACGAAGACGTGCAACAGGCCGTCCGACCTGATGCCGGCCGCCCATTCTGCACATCGGCTCGTGATGTCCAGGACCCTTTCGGAGTTGCCGGTGGCGATGCGCAGCGTCGTGGTCAGCATGGCAACATGGTGCCAGCACCGACCGGCTGCCGTTGTGCACGACGTCGTGACTTGGGCTGGGACCTCTCCTGGAGTAGGCTGACCCGGTTCGCCGAGGGCTTGCCCAGGATCTGCTCCGCGCAGCGGCGACACTCAGAACTGCACGACTGCTGAACTGCACGATCATTCGATCCATCAACCTGTAGGAGAACACCGTGGCTGCCACTTGCGAGGTCTGCGGCAAGGGACCGAGCTTCGGTCACGCCATCTCGCACTCCCACCGTCGCACCAAGCGTCGCTGGAACCCGAACATCCAGCGAGTTCGCGCGCTCGTCGGTCCGGGAAATGCGACCCCGAAGCGCCTGAACGTCTGCACCTCATGCCTCAAGGCCGGCAAGGTCACGCGCTAGTCTCTTTCTTTCTCCGACGGTCAGCTACGGTCCCCTGGGGCCGGACGCTGACCGTCGTTGTTGTGCGCCCTATAGCCTCGGCCCGTCGTTGCTCAGAGCGTCAACCCCCGAAGTGATCCCATCCGCCGATGCGGACGGGCTCGCCGGCCAGGAAGACACCGACTGACGGGCGCGCTGAGCTGACCGCTCCGATGACCGTCCACGCCGGCGGGACCTCCCGCGCCCAGAAGCTGCCGACCAGCACGTGTTCCTCGCCACCGTGCAGCACACAGTCCCGCGCCGTCGCTGGTCCTAGCGCAGGCTCCAGGTCGCGCATCAAGGTGAGGATCCCCGCCTCCTCCAGGTCGATCCGCACGCCGCTGGCCGTGGCAATCCGTCCGGCATCGCGCACCAGCCCGTCCGAGACGTCGACCAGCGCCGATGCACCCGCTCGGGCTCCTGCGACCCCAGCGCTGAGGTCCGGTGTCGGGCGACAGTGATATCCCACCCAGTCCGCACACCTGTCGACGTACTCCGGCGGTGGGAAGCGCCCGTCGTCGGCCGCCCGGAGGAGCTCCAAGCCCGCGGCCGAGCGGCCCAACGGCCCGGAGACGGCGAGGACCTGCCCACGTCGGGCCCCTGAGCGTAGGACCGGCCGCGCCACACCGTGCCCCAAGGCACCCAGAGCGGTGACCGAGACGCTGACCTCTCCTTGTGACGACGAGAGGTCACCCCCCGCAACGCTCACGCCCACCTGGTAGGCCGTCTGCGCCAGCGCGCTGAAGCACTCCAGGACCCAAGCGGTAGGCATGGACGCCGGGGCCACCAGCGTGACCAGCAGCGCCGTCCCCACGCCCCCCATGGACGCGATGTCGGCCAGATTCTGGGTCGCGACCTTGGCCCCCACGTCGGCCGCTGAGGACCACTCGTCGCGCCAGTCCCGTCCACGCACCATGGTGTCGGTCGTCGCCAGCACCCCCGGGCCGGGGACGGAGATGTATGCCGTGTCGTCGCCCGGACCCACGAGCAGCGGCGAAGGGTCGGGAGGGCCGTGACCCAGCCGCTCGAAAACCAGGGCGAGCAGGCCGGCCTCCCCCAGCTCGCCGATGGTCCCCGGGACCACGGACTCAACCACGGCTGGACACGGTAGCGTCAACGGCAGATCTCGGCGCCATGCCGGTCTGCCTACTGCTCAGGAGGTCTTCGTGGTCCACGCCTACATCCTCGTCCAAACCGAGGTCGGCAAGTCATCGGTGGTCGCCTCGGCCATTGCCGAGCTCCCCGGGGTGTCCGAAGCCGAAGACGTCACCGGCCCGTACGACGTCATCGCTCGGGTCGAAGCGGACAGCGTCAACGACCTGGGTCGGCTCGTCATCGCCAAGATCCAGGAGGTGCCGCACATCACGCGCACCACGACATGCACCGTCGTCCACTTCGCGCGCTGACCGCCGCCCTGGCCGTCGTGGGGCTGGCCTCCACGGCGTGCTCCTCGGCCATCAAGGTTGTCCCTTTTGACGGGGCCGACGCTGACGAATCCTGCCTGCAGCTCGCAGACCAGTGGCCGACCACGGTAGGAGGGCAGTCGGCACGGGTGACGGCCGCGGACAGCACCACGGTCGCGGCCTGGGGAGAGCCGGCGATCATCGCCCGGTGCGGAGCCCCCATCCTCGGGCCCACTACCGACCCGTGTCTGGACATCGCCAACGTCGACTGGGTCGCCGTGCCGCTCGATGACGGCGTGCGGTTCACCACCTTCGGACGGGATCCGGCGCTGGAGGTGCTCGTGCCGGACGTCTACACGCCCGAGGCCCTGCTCATGCCGGCCTTCTCGCCCGCGGCGCAGACCGTGGAGCAGACGCTCGGTCAGTGCAGCTCCTGAAGTCAGCGCAGACCCAGCGGCCGCGCCAGGGCGAGCTCGATCAACTCGTGGACCAGCTCGGAGTAGGACCATCCGCTGGCCGCCCACACCTGGGGATACATCGACCACGGCGTGAAGCCGGGCATGGTGTTGATCTCGTTGATCAACACCCGACCATCCCGGGTGTAGAAGCAGTCCACCCGGGCCAGCCCCTCGCACCCCGCAACCTCGAAGGCCGCAGCCGCGATCGACCGGATCTGCTCGCGCACCCGCTCGGGCACGTCCGCCGGGCACCGCAGGTTGACGTGGTCCTCGTCCAGGTACTTGGCTTCGAAGTCGTAGAACGCATGATCCCCGCTCACCGTGATCTCGCCGATCTCGCTGACCCTGGGCGCGTCGGCACCGCGGCCCTGGAGCACCCCGCACTCCACCTCGCGCCCGTCGATACCTGCTTCCACAATGACCTTCGGGTCGTGTTCGCGCGCGCGCTCGATCGCGGCGGAAAGGCCCTCCACCGTCTCGACCTTGCTGATCCCCACCGACGACCCTGCGCGGGTGGGTTTGACGAACACCGGGAACTGAAGCTCGGCGCAGCGATCCACCGCGCCCGAGGGATCGCGGCGCCAGTCGAGATCGGTGAGGACGACGTAGTCCCCCATCGGTAGACCGACCGAGGCGAACAACACCTTCATCACGTGTTTGTCCATCATCGCCGCAGAGGCCAGCACCCCACACCCGACGTACCGCACATCAGCCAGCTCCAGAAAGCCCTGGATGGTGCCGTCCTCGCCAAACGGTCCGTGCAAGACAGGAAAGACCACGTCGACCTCACCCAACGAGGCCGGGACCTGTCCGGGTCGTTGCACCGTCATCGCCCGTTCTTCACCCCCCAGCGGCATGACCACGTGGCCACCGGAGACGGGGACGGACGGCAGCCGACCGTCCGTGATCCGTAGGGCCGCCGGGTCATCGGCAACCTGGACCCACTGACCCTGCCTGGTGATGCCGATGGGGATGACATCGTAGGTCTCCCGGTCGATGGCCGAGAGCACGCTCGCTGCGGTCGCACACGAGATCGCGTGCTCAGCGGAGCGCCCGCCGAAGACGACCGCCACCCGGGGTCGAGGTGCGGATGCAGGAGTGGCAGCAGAGGACATACGCAGGGAGCCTAGTGGCGCTCGTGCTTGCGAGCCCGCGACATGAGGGCGTCGGCCAGGAGTTGTGGAGCCATCTCGTCCTCCACCACCGCCAGGACTCCCTCACAGATCGGCACGTCCACCCCGTGCCGGTGGGCCAGATCCACCACCGATCGCGCCGACTTCAGCCCCTCTGCGGTCTGGTGCTTGATCGCGACGACCTCGGCCACGCTGAACCCCTGACCCAGGGAGACGCCGACCGAGTGGTTGCGGGACAGCGGCGACATGCAGGTGGCGATGAGGTCTCCCACCCCCGCCAGTCCCATGAGGGTCGCCGGGTCCGCCCCGAGCGCTGCGCCCAGGCGTGCTGTCTCGGCCAGGCCACGGGTGATGATGCTGGACTTCGTGTTGTCGCCGTAACCCAGGCCCTCGGCCATACCGACAGCCAGCGCCACGACATTCTTGACGGCGCCGCCGATCTCGGTGCCGATGACATCGGTCTGGGTGTACGGGCGGAAGTACGCCGCGGCGCTCGCTTCCGCGACCCGCTCGGCTGCCTGGTGGTCGACGCCGGCCATCACACTAGCGGCGGGCTGTTTGGCAGCGATCTCGCGAGACAGGTTGGGGCCGGAGACCACGACAATCCGGCCGGGATCGACCTCCCCGACCTCTTCGACGACCTGGCTCATCCTCAGCCCGGTCCCGACCTCGATCCCCTTCATCAAAGACACGACCACGGCGTCGGGTGGCAGCAAGTCTCTCCACAGAAGGAGATTGGCCCGCAACGTCTGGGAGGGCACCGCCAGGATGACGATCTCGGCCGCGTCGACGGCGTGCGCCGCGTCCACCGTTGCCGTCACGGCTGGTGGAAGGAGCAGCTCCTGCAGATAGTCGGGGTTGCGACGCTGTTCGTTGATCCCGTCGGCGACCTCGCTCCGACGGGCGTGGATCCGGACTTGTCCGCCGGCATCGGCCACGATGGCTGCGTAGGCGGTGCCCCACGAGCCCGCTCCGAGCACGGCGACCCTCGTCACTCGCCATCCCTCTCGCGCTTGTCCAGCTCTGCGCGGTCGAAGAGGCGGTCGGGCCGGGGCTCCCCCCGCAGCGACGCGACCTGGTCCGTGACGGCCCACATCACCCGGGTGCTGGCCTCGGCCATGGCGGATGCCTCCCCGGCCCGGGAGTAGAGGTCCGACAGCTCCACCGCCGGTCCGGCCCTGACCCCCATCGTGGGTCGCTTCAGCACGTTGCTGGGGCGACGGGCATACGGCGCGAGGAGATGCTGTGGACCCCACTGGCCGATCGGGATCACCGGTGCCTGGGTGGCCAACGCAAGACGCCCTACCCCGGTGTGCCCCTTCATCGGCCACAACGAAGGCTCTCGAGTCAGTGTGCCTTCCGGCATGATGACCACGCACTGACCGTCGAGCACCGCCTTCTTCGCCGCCGACAAGGCGTCGGCGGCTCTGCGACTCCCCCGGTAGACCGGGACCTGGCCCAGCTTGGGTAGGGCACGGCCGAAGACCGGGATCTCGAAGAGCGAGGACTTGGCCAGGAACATCGGGGGGCATCCGTGGTCGACCAGGAAGTGGGCGACGGTGAAGGGGTCGATCTCGGAGAGATGGTTGACGGCGACGATGAACCCACCCTGCGCCGGCAGGTGGTCACCACCGTGCCAGTCCTGGGTGGTCAGCATGGCCAGCGGAGTGCGGATGGCCGCCACGGCGAGACGGTAGGGCGCCGGGGCGGGGGTCCGTTGCGGCAGGCGTTTCACGGTCGTCATCTTGTCACTACCCGGCCATCCGGTGGGCGAGGATGGTGCGATGTCCGCAGATTCCCCGTGGCAGGTTGTCGTGCCCGTCAAGCGGACCGAGTACGCCAAGACCCGACTGCAACCGCCGCCTGAGCTGTCACGGCAGGTCCTGGCCGAGGCGATGGCGCTGGACACACTGCTTGCCGCCGTCCAGGCCGTGGGCGCCGAGCACGTCCTGGTGGTCTCTTCGGACCCAGGAGTCGTTCGGGGGGCGCAGTCGATGGGTATGGCGTCCCTGCCCGACCCCGGCCGTGGTCTGAACGAGGCGATCAGCGCCGGCCTCCTGGCCCGCCCGTCGCAGCGTCACGCCGTCCTTTTGGGTGACCTGCCAGCGCTCCGTCCTTCCGAACTGACCCGCGCCCTCGACGCCTGTGCACGACACCCGGTCGCGATGGTGCCCGACCACAGCGGGACGGGAACCGCGCTGCTCACCGGCTCCGGCACCCCCCTACGCCCAGCGTTCGGCCGCGACTCGGCCCGCCGACATCAGGAAGGCCTGGGCGCAGTGGCGCTTCACCCGTCGGCGCCGGGACTGCGCAGAGATGTCGACGACGCTCACGATCTGGACCGGGCACGCGCGCTCGGAGTCGGCCGACACACCCTCGCCGCGTTGGGTGGACCCCTAGGCTGAGGGCATGCAGGCCACCGTGCACCGTTTCGAGCCCGACAGCAGCACGGGACTGCTCCTGCTGGACAGCGGCACCCTCCTGCCGTTCACCGCCGAGGTCTTCGCCGCCAGCGGTTTGTTGAAGCTGCGCCTGGGGCAACGACTCAGTATTGCGCTGGAGTCGTCCGACGCAGCAGATAAAACAAGCCCGAAGGAACAAAGAGTCGCTCGTCTATGGATTGTCGGCATCGGCGAAGGTGAAGTCATCCGCTAGCGGGAGCCCTCCCGAGGTAAAACAGAAGAAACCAAACAGTCTCGGTTGCTGCGCTTTTCTTGACCCCGTCTATACCGTCCGTAGATAAAAGCCCCCTCATGTATTGCGGACGCCTTAATCTCCCCTTGCTCAGGCCGAAATCCTTGCCCCATCGGCCTCGACCTCAACAGACTCCACTCCGTTTC
>JBASAN010000277.1:0-7875 GCA_049650625.1 Ornithinimicrobium sp. | reverse complement strand
CGACGAGCGCACGGTGGCCGCCAGGGGAATGGACTTTCGTGTCAGCGGGTTGACCCCGTAGTCTGATCCTTCTTGATAACTGCACAGTGTGATGTGGCCCCTCATGGGGGTGATCGGTTTCGACGTTGTTCGGCCAATCAGGGGAAGCGGGTCGAGGATGCAAGGTCATCTCGTCAACGCTCCTTGCAAAACCAATAGGTGCCGATTCCAATCGCACCGACTTCGAACTAGCCGCCTGAGCTAGTCCCGAGGTCCGTCAGCCTGAGGTAGTTTCCGACTCAGTGCCTGGCGTCATCTAGGAAACTCTGCTGTGTGATCATGTTGCGGGATCACACGGGACTCTTACGCAACTGAGCCTGTCAGGGGACGTGTGCGTGCGAGCCCTGGGGCTGAGAAAATCCATAGCGCACTGCGCCCGGAGAAGCCCTGGTTCCCCGGCAGCGGACGCGGGTTCAATTCCCGCCACCTCCACCATTGGTCCCATCACACTGTGCGGTTCAAGACACTGCTTTTTGCAGTGCACGACTTCGACGCCGCGGACGGAGCACACCCTGGACGGATGCCGTGTCGGGTTGGGGCGGGTCGACATCACACCTACTTCACCGGGGCCAACCATGGGCTGGGGCCCGATGGGGCAAACGCGCGCGACGCCTCCGTCCGACGCCGAGCAGCGTCTCGTCGTAACCGCCCTGGCTCTGGAGGACGCGCGGGGCGAGCGGGTCGTGCTGGTGAATGCCGACCTGCACGCTGGTGGCCTGCACCTGTGGCGGGCAGCCGTCGCAGCGAGTGGGCTCGACCCTTCGCGGGTCGTTCTCTGCGGCAACCATACTCACGAGGGTCCGGGCCAACGCTACGGAGGGTTGATGTACACCCTCATGGCCGGCCCTTCGCCCATCGCGCCGTGGGCCAGCACTCGTCGTCTTTCGGCGCTGGTGGCGCGGGCAGTCCGCGACTCCATCGAGGGGCTCCGGCCGGGGGGAACGGCGGTGCTGCGTCCGGTGGTGCAGGGGGTGGCGAGCAACCGAGCCGTTCCGGCGTGGGGGCACTACGACCACGCGACCCGCAAACAGTTCCTCAAGAACTGCCAGGTCGACCCCGCCGCGCCCCTGTCTGACCAGCTGCGGGACCCACGGGCAACGCTCATTCTCGCCCGCTCGGACGACGGCAGCGTGGAGGGGGCGCTCGCCTGGTATGCCGTGCACGGCACCGCGCTCGGTGCCGAGTGGGCGACCTACAGCTCCGACCTCTGGGGTCCGGCGCGGGTCGAGGCCGAGCTGGACGGCGCGGCGGTCGGCTTCGGTGGTGGCTCGAGCGGGGACATCTCACCGCTGGCCCTCGACGGGACTGGGCAGCGCCGTGAGCCCGACGACGGACGGCCAGCGACCCAGGGCAACGCGCTGGCCACGATCGTGGGTCGACGGCTTGGTGCCTCCGTTCGCCAGGCGATCACGCAGGGGCGTGACCACGTCGCCGGCTTCTCGGTCTCTGTCGCACACGAGCAGTGGGAGCCCTGTCGGACCGGCCTACCCTCGCCAGTCAGTGGGCTCGCCACCGCCGGCGGTGGTGTCGACGGTCCGACCGAGCGCTGGGCCGATGTCGCCGCGGGTGTGCATGCACCGTGCTACCAAGGGATGAAACACCGCGCCTACTCCGAGTCGAGTGGTCAAGGACCCAAGGTGGGGATTCTTCACGCCTACACCGGGGTTCCCCTCCCGGTCGGCTGGCTCTTCCGAGCGCTCGCGCCCACGAGGTTGCCACTGCACGTGGTCCGGATAGGTGAGCACACCTTCGCCACGGTCCCGGGGGAGGCGACCACGATGACCGGGGAGCGGATCGAGGCTGCAGTGTCGTCCGCGTCCGTGCGTGGGAGCTCGGCGTCGGTGATCGGATTTGCCGGGGACTACGCCGGCTACTGGGCAACGCCGGAGGAGTTCCAGGAGCAGCGCTACGAAGGTGCCTCGACGATCTTCGGTCGAGAGGCAGCGACCCAGCTGATGGACCGGCTGGTCAGGCTCACGGCTCGGATCACCTGAGCCCACCTCGGGCAGTGGCCGCGCGCCACTGAAGAAGTCGTTCCTTCGGTGATCGAGATCACAGATGTCTGTCAGCGCCGGGCAAACACTGACGGTGTCGTCGAATCGTTCGGCGGCACCGCCCTCCGGGGTGGTGGATCCCTTGGAGGAAACCATGAAGAAACTCATCCCGACCGTACTCCTCGCCACCGGGGCGGGGGCCCTGACCTTCGCGGCTGCGGCCTCGATGCCCGTCAGTTCGCAGAACCTCGGCTCCGGCGGAACCACCGTCGTGTCGTGTGACACCGACGGTGTCGAGGTCTCCTACGACCTGGTCCCGCAGGCGCACCAGCTCGTCGGCGGTATCACCGTGGACGGTATCGACCCGGCCTGTGTCGGGCAGACCCTGCACTGGGCCCTGTCCGACAGCGCCAGCGCCTACCTGGCGGACGGAGAGACGGAAGTCACGGGCACGACGCAGTCGTTCGCGCTGTCCTCCGACGTGGAGTCCGAGGTGATCGGCGAGGTCGCTGTCACCATCGCCGGATGATCCGATGACACCTTCGTCGAATTCGACGGGCACAACCGGGGTGGGGCGGCTGCGGCCGACCCGCCCCGGTGGCGCGCCCACCGGCCGGCTACAGGTCCGGGCAGCGATCCGGCGCCTGGCGATCCGGGTCGTAGCCGTGGCGGCTCTGGCCCCCCTATGGTTCGTCTTTCTGGCACCAGAGCCAATCGGCGGCCCGTTGAGCATGATCTGGGTCAGCGGGACCAGCATGGAGCCCACCCTGTCCACCGGAGACCTGGCGGTCCTCTACCGCGCTGACACCTACCAGGTCGGCGATATCGTCGCTTTCGAGATTCCGGAAGGGGGCACGGTCATCCACCGGATCATCGAGGTCGAGCCGGAGGGGTATCGGTTCCAGGGCGACAATCGCGACTTCCATGATCCCTGGGTGCTTGATGAGACCGACATCCTCGGGCGCGAGGTCCTCAGCGTTCCCCAGGCGGCGCGGGCGATGACGACCGTGGCCCGACCCGAGATCCTCGCCGCGCTGGCCGCTGGTCTGGTGGTGTACTGGCGACTGCGGAGCAACGGGGACCCGGGCCCCGCTGCTCAGACGCCGTCCGGGGGGTCGGCGTGAAGGGCCTCGAGCGCGAAGGCCACGATGTCGTGCCGCTCCATGGCCCCTCCGTCCTCGAGCCAGCGTGGCCCCTCGGGCCAGGTGGACACCTCGGCGACCGCCGTCCGGCGCGCGGCGGTCGTAGCGCCGATCGCCGAAGGCGGGCGCGGCAGAACGTACCCGAGGATCGTGGCCGCAGCGCGCGGCGCTCGTGGCAAGAGGTAGGACGCAGTCGTACCGAGCACGAGGTCCAGGCCAAACCATAGGCGGGCGTCGTAGCTGGCCTCGATCGCCGCCCGCAGGGCAGGGGGCGCCGACGGGTCGTCTGCCATCACCAAGCACGTGGCCACACCCCCAAGGGACCACAACCGTTCCGACGGCGCGTGGTCCCCACCCGCGGCGAGAGCACGGCGGAAGGAGTCGAGGGCGCCATCGACGTCTGGTGGCAGCGCGGACAGCCGCCGGTTGGCCCGGAGCTGCGCGGCACGGGCGAGTGCGACGGGGCTGGCGATCGTCCGGCACAGCGCTGCGAATGCCGTGTCGTGCAGGTCCGAGGGGTCGGACAGTGAGGCATCGGTCAGCGCCATCCGGGCCATGAACTCGACGTCGAGTGGGATGGTCCGTTCCAGTTGGGCCGACAGGACAGGAACCACGTCGGCAGCGGATTCGACGAGGTCAGCACCCATCAGGGCGTAGAGCAACCAGGCGAGACACCCTCCGACCTCCGCGTGCTCGGGGTGGGAGTGGGCTCCCTGCTGCGCATGGGTGACGGCTTGCTCGAGATCGGCAGCGAAGTAGTCCCAGGCGGCAGCCACGGCGAACGTGGTGGGGTGCGTGGCACTGCACTGCAGCCCCAACTCCAGCGCGTCGGCGGTCCAGGCACGCTGCTCATTGCGTAGCCACTCGAGTGCGTGCCAGGCGGTGGAGATGACCAGTGACTGGGCTGCATCCGCGCGCCGGGTGGCCAGCGCGTGGCGATGAGCCGCTCGCAGGTTGTCCCATTCCTGCTCGAATCTCTCATCGGCTCGGGGCTGCTCCCGGCTGAACCATACGTCGTGGATGTGGGCGGCGGTCCCGACGTAGTGATCGAGATGCCGGTCGCGGACGGTGCCGGTCTCACCCCTGCGGTCGAGACTCTCGGCTCCGTACTGTCGCAGAGTCTCCAGGACCCGGAAGCGCGTCGCCCCTTCCGTGCTCGTAGCGCTCACCATGGACTTGTCGAGCAGATCCTCGAGGCGATCCATCACCGCATACTCGTCGTGCGAGCCTTCTCGCTGCACGGTGATGTCGACGACGGCGTCCAGGTCGAAAGTGCCGCTGAACACCGACAAGGTGTCGAAGAAGTGTTGTTGATCCTCACTCAGCAGGGCGTACGACCAGTCGACCGTGGCCCTCAGTGTCCGGTGACGGGAGTCCGCGGGTTCGTCGTGGGCGCGAAGCAGTCGGAGCCGGTCGTCGAGTCGCGCCAGCAACTCTGCGGGGGTGAGCATCCGGGCACGCGCCGCCGCCAGCTCGATGGCCAGCGGCACACCATCGAGCCTGTGGCACAGGGTATGGACGTCGCTCAGGTCCTCGGTGCCGCTGCCCGTGGTGACGCTGTCGACGGAGTTGCCAGCCCGGAGCCGGAACAGCTCGGCCCCCGTCTGTGGATCGAGACCCGCCAGGGGCACGACGTGCTCTCCGGCCAGCCCCAAGGGAATCTGGCTGGTCGCCAGGACGGTGACGGTCGGGCAGCCAGCGAGAATGGCGGCGGCGAGTTCGGCCATCGGCCGACGGACATGCTCGCAGTTGTCGATGATCAGCAGCATGTGGCGCCCGTAGCACCAGTCGACCACGGCCTGCAGGGTGCTCATCCCGGGTTGCGGTTGGATCGACAGGGTCGAGGCGATGACCTGCACGGGATCGCCGTCAGCAGCTACCGGCGCGAGCTGAGCGAGCCAGGCCCCGTCAGCGAAGTCGTCCACGATCTGCCACGCCACTTCGATGGCGAGCCGTGTCTTACCAATACCCCCGGGACCGGTCAGCGTCGTGAGCGTTCCGGGCGCGGTTCTGCGACCGAGCGCCTGCACCGAGGCGAGACTTCCGACGAAGGTGGTCGGGAGCCGGGGAAGGTTGCCTGCCGTCCTCTGGGTCGTCACGAGTGGCCGGTCGACCCAGGGGTGGCCCTCGGCCGCCAGACCAAAAACGACCATCGGCGAGGTGGCTCCCCTCAGGGCCACCGAGCCGAGGTCGACGAGCTCGATGTCCGATCGACGGGCAAGCAGGGTGGCGGCGACCTCGGACACGAGGATCTGGCCTCCGTGGGCCGCCGCCATGAGTCGCGCTGCGTAGTTGACGGGGGAGCCGTAGTAGTTGCCGGAACGTTCCTCTGACTCCCCGGTGTGGATGCTGCTGCGCACTCGGACCTGTACCCCCTCCGGCCACGGCTCGGCGTTCAGGTGCCGTTGCACCGCCAGCGCAGCGTCGACCGCCTGGCCGACCCTGGCGAACGCGACACCGTAGCCATCCCCGGAGATGGAGAACACGTATCCCTGGAACTCCTCGAAGGACAGCCGGAGGATCTCGTCGTGACGGGCTTGGGCCCGACTCATCCCCGGGGGATCGGTGTCCCACAGGGCGGTGGACCCTTCGATATCCGTGAAGAGGTAGGACACGGTGCCGGTGGGCCGCGGGGCGCTGGTCCGGATCATCTGCCTGCGACCTTCACGAGCCTGCCAGCTGGGAGAGGCGGGCAGGGTTGAGGATCCGCACCATGTTTCGGCTGAGCGATACCACCCGTTCGCGTTCGAGCTCTCGCAAGGTCCGAGTGACCGCCTCCCGCGTCACCCCGACCCAGTCAGCCAGCTCTTGGCGCGTCAGACGCACCGTATGCTCGCCGGTCTCCTGAAGGTGGGTGGCCAGGAAGCCGACGACGCGGGTGCGCAGGTCTTCGTTGCGCAAGGTGTAGCGCTCAGTGAGAGTCCTCAGCTGACGGCCGAGTCGTCGCAGCTCGGCGATCGCGAGGTCCGGTCGATCCCTCAGGAGCTTCTCCAGCTCGCTCGCGGTGAGAGTGACCGCGGTGACGTCCGTGCGCGCCGTGGCGGTGGCCGACCGGGGGGCGGCATCGAGGGCAGCGAGCTCCCCGATAACCGTGCCCGGCCCCCGTCTTCCCAGGACGACGGTCGCCCCCTGGCGAGTCGTGGTGGAGACCAGGACCTCACCCGAGACGACGGCATAGCAGTGTGTGCCCCCTTCGCCGTGGTGCAGCATCAACGTGCCGGATCGCACCCGCACCCTCGTTCCACGCCCGGCTATGGCGCGCCACAGGGCGTCACCGGCAGCATCGAGCGGTGGAGCCGTCATCGTCGTCACTCTAGTCAGCAAGTCTCTGCGCGCGGAGATGATCCGGGAGACGGGGTGAGGCCTCAGTCAGCAACGCAGAGCTAGACCGAGACCTTGTCTCCGAGCTTGCTTGGGTCCACGATCACGGACTGGGCTCCTGGTCGGTGCTCGTTCCACGCCAAGGCGGTGATGCTGAGCACCACGATGACGAGGCCGAGCCAACGGGTCGGGGTCAGGGTGGCGTCGAGCAAGGCCACCCCGACGACGGCTGCGGTGACCGGGAACATCAGCTCGGCCAACGTGGCCCGCGAGGCGGCGGTCCGCTGCAGCCCGACGTAGTACAGCGCCAGCGCGAGCAGTCCCGGGATGAGTGCCAGCGCGATCAGCGACGGGGCCTGAGCGATCGGGATGGTCCACTGTGCTCCCAGCACGGACACGATCACGGCCGCGGCAGGCAAGCCGAACGCAAATCGCAGCACCAAGGTGTCTCGGGCTCCCAGATCGCAGCCCACCAGTCGGCCCAGCACGGTCCCACCGGCCCATAGCGCGGCCGCACCGAGGGCCAGGGCCGCCGCCTGCGCGTCGGCAATGGCGACGGAGAAGGGGTCGGCGAACGTGAGGAGCCAGGCTCCGACCAGAGCCGGGACGGCGAACAGCGCGAACCGGGGGCGGAGCCGCTCACCCAACAGCACGACGCCGAGGATGATGGCGACCAAGGGCTGCAGCTTCTGCAGCACCTGGGGAGTGATGGGGTCCCCATACGCGAAGGCGGCGGTGAACAAGGTGGTCGCCAACGCCGAAGATCCGGCCCCGATGATGATCGACCCGACGCGCACCCGGGGAGGCGCTTTCGCCCAGCGACGCAACGCGGGCATCATCCAAGGAGTCAGCAGAAGCACGATGACCAGGTGCTCGTAGAGCACGATGGTCGAGGCGTCGACGGCTTGCGCCAGAGGCTCGCGGAGGATCCCAGAGGCGCCCCAGAGGGTGGCCGCGATCGCGATCACCCACGTGCGGTCACGCGTCATACGGTGCTGCGATCGCCATCCGTTGCGGCTTCGGCCTTCTCCTGCTCAGCCAGCTTGGCCCGCACCTCGTCCATGTCCAGATCCTTGACCTGCGTCAGCAGAGACTCCAGGGCGGGGGCCGGTAGGGCGCCGGGCTGGGCGAAGACGAGGATGCCCTGCCGGAAGGCCATGATCGTGGGGATGGAGGTGATGGAGGCGTTCTGCGCCAGGACCTTCTCCGTCTCGGTGTCGATCTTGCCGAATGTCACATCGGTGTGCCGCTGCGAGGCTTCCTCGAAGATCGGTCCGAACTGCTTGCACGGGCCACACCACTCGGCCCACCAGTCCACCAACACGATGTCGTTGGTGTCCAAGGTGCTCTCGAAGGTCTGTTCGGTCAGCTCGATAGTG
>JBASAN010000276.1:0-4936 GCA_049650625.1 Ornithinimicrobium sp. | reverse complement strand
CCTCCTGGGCGACCGTGCGCCGCTGAGCGCTTTGGCACGGCGGCGCTGGGGCCTGTGGTGCGGTCAGGACGACCCGTTCCGCGACGGTGCCGATGCGCTCGCTGCCCTGGCGCCGAGGCCCCCGGACCCTGACGTGGCCGGGCCGGGCGGACACACCCGCTCTTACTGGAACGACCACACCCTGGCCATGTTCGAGTTCCTCGGGCGGTCGCTGGACCTGCCCGGCTGAGACCGCCCGGCAACCTTGCGGGCGCGCAGCGCCTTAATGAAGGGCCTGAAACAGCGTGCCAGTGACCGATGGGCTCGCGGAGCGACCCGGTACGGGATGGTTGCGCGGGACGCGCGCCGGTGCGGGATGCATTATTGGAACGACCTGGCCGGCCGTACGCAGGGCGGTCGCCAACCCGTGCAGGAATCGCTACCGTGGCGGCCGAACAGTGTCAGATTCTGGCGGGAGGGGTCGCACGACATGACCAGCACCCCTTCGCCAGCATCTCGCCCACCGCTGCCCGATCGATGGCACAGCCGCGACTTTCCCGTGCTCCTCGAGCTCGCGCGAGGACTGGACGCTGGCGCACTGCCCGATCAGGAGCAGATCACCAGCGACCTCGGCATCTCCGAGAACGAACTCAACGCCGCGTGGCACGCGCTTCGAGAAGGCGGGTACCTCCGCATCGTCGAGGGACGACCGCGCCGGCTTGTCGACAGCGAGGTGACACGCATCGTCCTGACCGAGCGCGGCTTCCGCGCCGTTGGGCTCTGGCCCAGCGACCACGCCGGTAATCAGCTTGCCGAGCTCCTGCAGCAGGCCGCGGACACCACCACGGACCCCGAGGAGCAGACGATCCTGCAGCGCGCATCAGGCGCCGTCAGTTCGGTCTCCCGCGGAGTCATGACCGATGTCCTGGCCGCGCTGCTGAAATCGCAGGCCGGGCTGTGACTCACTGAGCGGCAGCGCACGTCGATGGCCACGCCAATCTTGTCACCGCGGGTACCGCGCCAAGCTGAAACAACATGATTAGGTCGACGTCAGCCGGGGTCAGCATTGGACAGTGGGCAGGAACACAAAAGAGCTATAGGGCCTGGTGTGAAAAGGAGCGATCAGATGGGGGTTGAGGTATCCACCGATGTCCACGGTCAGCGGGCTGTGAGATGGACGGTGCAGCTCGCGGACGGGCCCGCGATCGTGTCGCATTCCTTCCCAGATGCAGTTCGACATCACTACACCGCTGGCGGTGCTGGCGAGGACCTTCGGCTCTACAGCGGCCCGTTCTCTCTCGATGCCGACAACGGGCATGTCGGCGACGTGCTCTGGCGCTGGGGCCGGCATCCACGCATTGAAGTCCGCAGTAGCCACCCAACGAGGCAATCCGATTTCGACGAGCTTCTCGCTCCCGGAGGAGGCATGTGGGTGTCCCCACGAGCCCTGACGATCGCGATGCCCGCCGGGAGCCTTCCTGCCCAGCCTGCTTCCTCGTCCGCTGAAACAGGAACTGGTTCATCAGTGCCACCTTTCGGAACAACGTCGCAGACCCTGCACGTGGAACAGGAGCTCGGAGAGGCGAGCGGCCTTGAGCGCGTCACCTTTCTCGTACCCAACGGATGGGATGGACTCGACGCGGCAGGCATTTGCGATGCCACGGATCTGACGCAGCACTGGCACGGACGCACGGAGGCCGCCGGCGGCGGATGGCGGGTAACTTTCGATCGGCTTGCGAACATGGAAGCCGACGCCTGGGACGAACTTAGGGACCGGGGTGGGCATCGCTTTACACACGTCGGGCAGCTGGAGCGCACTCATGGTGAGACGTTCGATGGCCAAGAGGCGTTCGCCGCACTTGACCGGGTGCGGCTAGGAATGAACCTGGCTCTTGGGCGGCGCACCACCTGCGCTCTCCCGGTTGGCTGGCGCGATGACGAGGCGGTCTGGTGCCGCTGGCGGACCGCAACTGTTGACCATTACTGCAGGAGCAGTCACTGGCTCGACGACACCATCGCATGTGCTCAGGTTCGAGAGGCTGTGTCGCTCATGCTCGAGTTCACCGCCGATGATGCCAACCTGGCTGCTGTACGTCCCGCTCTCGCCTACTACGTGGCCGGCAATGTCGACGTGGATGTGGAGCTCTCGGCCGCCGTTCCCCTTTCAGCCTTGCAGCTGCTCTCCTACTACCGCTTTGTCGAACAGCGTCGGGTGTACTCACGGACGAAATGGAACGACATGAACACCGAGGAGCAGGTGCGGTTACTACTCTCCGAGTTCGGCATCGATCTCACGATCCGACCTCACTTTGAGCACCTGATCGCGGTATGTGAGCGGCTCGGCCCGGCTGCGGGGACCCAGCCCGGTCGAACGTCCCCACCTCGACGCGACTCGCTAGGAGTCGTAGTGAAGATGCGTAACGTCGTTACCCATCCCACCAGAGACCGACCGAGCACCTTCAATGCCTATGAGTGGGTCGAGGCAGCAATGCATGCGAGATACTGGCTTTGCCTCGCCCTCCTTTACACCATTGGTTATGCGGGCAACGTCAGTGCAATCCTCGAGGAGCAGCCCCCCTGGACCGGCGCAGTACGTGCGGTTCCGTGGGCACCGCCCTGACCCACACTCGCGCCGGTGCGGGATGGGCTACCACCTCCGACGTCGACGCGGCCGGGAGCTGCTCGGCGAAGGCCTTGATCAGCAGCCAGGACGCGCGCGCGTTGACGGCGAAGTGCCGGTCACAGCTCTCGACCGAGGTGTCGAGTACGGAGCTGTCGACGCTCTCGCAGTGCGACATCACCAGCCCTCGGAGGTCACCACGCGCGGCGGCCGCCCGAACGAGTCGAGCGGGCTCCTCGCTCGATGCGAGGTCGCCGGGCACCAGGTCCACGCGGGTGCCCAGGTTTTGGCACCCCTGCGCGATCTGTTCGACGTCGTCCTCGGCGCGTTGGAGACCGATGCGGTCGTCGTAGGGCCTCCAGTAGCCCAGCGCGAGGTCCCAGCCGTCCTCGGCCAGGCCCAGGGCGATGCCGGCCCCGATCGAGCGGGCGCCGACCGACGCCGGTGACCAGGATCGTTCCCCTTGTGGACGCCATGGCAGGACTCTCCTCGATTTGTATGCGGGAGCGCGAGCTCTTTTGGCGCGCGTATGCGCTGCGAACGGGTACAGAAGATGCCCGCGATCGATTGCGACCGACACATCCCCGGCCCCGAGGGAAGCCCTCACGCGGACCGAACCCAGAAGAGGACGGGCTCGCGGAGCGTCGCCGATACGGAATGGGCTTGACCCCCGTCCAACCCGCCTGCATGTCTGGACGCCCCGCGAGCGGAAGGACGTTCGCGTGCTCAGTTCGGAGCGTCGGCTCCCCACCGTTCTCGTTTCGCTTCGGGTGAGTTCGAGTGCGCTCCCTCAACATCCGAGGTCTCGGTGCCGTACGCGCTGATCACGGCCCGCTTCGTCCCAGCAGGTGGACGCCCGTCCAAGAGCTTGTAGTCGAACAAATCGATTACGTGAACCACGGTGTCGAACAGCCAGTCGAGGATGACGTCCACCTTGGTGCCCTCGGCCGGCCCGGGGTCCCTGAACACAATGTCCACGCCGTATCTCTTGTGGACCTTTGCCTTGCGGTCGATCTTCCGGTATCGCGCGATCTCGTCGCCGTCCTCGAACGGACCGGCTGGCCTGACCCAGGTGACCTCTGCGCTGCCCGGCGGGTCCACGGTCAACTCAGGTTGATAGAGGAAGAGAGTGCCGAGGTTCAACGTCCGGTGCTTGTCGGTGTTGATCAGTTCGTTGAGGATCCAGAGGGGCTCGCCCTTGCCGTCGTCTCTCCAGCGAGCGAAGGGCTGAAGTCCCCTCAGTGTAAGGACGGTCCAGGGGTCATCGATGGGGCCAAGTCGTGCGAGGCCGCCCTTGTCCCACTTCGACTCGTGTCGGAGGACGGGAAACGCCGTGCCCCGACACTCGTGGGCGGGCTGATGCGTCCGAGTCAGCACGCACACCAGGTGGTCCAGGGCAGAGCGGAGGTTGTGGAGCGCGTCTCCTGTGATGACGCCCCATCCGAGCACGGGAGGCTCCAGCACCTGGGTGATGGTGACAACGTGTTCACCTGACTTGGCGTCGATCCGGACAGCAAGCGTATAGGGGGTTTGCTTGCCCCAGTCTTGGATCGAGTCATCCAGTGACCGCAGGTGCTGGTATGCCCTACTCAGTTTCGCGTGGCAGCCATCGAGGGGACTCGTCATAGCGCGCCGCTCGACGAACGCGCTGCCTGATTATCGAGGTTGTCGTCGCTGGGCATAAGCCCATCTTCTCAGTCTGCCCGACCAGCACCGTCCGCGCTGACAGCAGCCCAAACCCCTTCGCCGCGATCACCGCTCCGAAGGGTCGCGAGTAGGTCTTCCCATAGTGGACCAGGTGGGTGCAGATCAGGTACGGACTGTCGCATGCGTCTGGCGAGGCTCCTCACCCTCGAAGCGCCAGGTCACGGTACACACAGCGTCAGCGTCCGTACCGCCTCCGAAAGTCTGAATCCAGGGGTACCGCTGGGTGGATCCCGGCGCCATCCGCTCGATCACTTGGTCGCTGTGAATGACCAGATTGGCCAAATCGTCAGGCAGAGTGATCGACACATCGAATACCGGACGGCCAGTCTCGTTCCGTAGCTCGATGTATTGGTGACGCTTGGTCTTCAGCCGACCCTTGTTGTCGGTCTCTTGGTAGGGCTCTTGAACAACGTGTGGCCAGACGCCGACGGCGTCCGAAGGCGCGCTCGGTTCAGGCATCCCGCTCGCGGACCCAGCAGCCTTGCCAGCGGCCATGCTCAGCATGTTGTTCAGGTGGCCGGCAAGCATGGCTTGGTCCGTGTAGGGAAGTACGATCGCGCGCTGCCTCAGTCCGGTGAGTGCCTCTTCCAGACGACTCTTCTCGGCCACGGCTGCTTCGCCGCTTAGTGA
>JBASAN010000275.1:0-7200 GCA_049650625.1 Ornithinimicrobium sp. | reverse complement strand
GAAGTTGGCGACGATCTGCCGATCCACCGGTGGAATGAGCCGACGGTTCACCGGTCCACCGGCCCACCGGTTCGTTGGGCCTGGTCGAGCCCCACCCCCCGCCTCAGCAGCCGGCGGACGTCCCTGGCGCCGACAGTGGGACCAACTCACGGCGTGCGACTGACCGCGGAGTTGCGGTCAAAGGGCCCGCACGCCACTCCAGCCGCCGAGGTATGTCGGCGCGCCCAGCCTGGGCGCCCACTTCGCCCAGAGTGACGCAACTTGGCGCCTGGCGCTCTGGTGCAGCCGCACGAATCTCGCTGCCTACTTCGACTGCGACGGCATCGTGCGGCTACCGGGCATTGCGACGAGCACCAGGTGACGAGGTTCTGGGTCTCCGTCGATCGGGAAGGCAGTGTGGGTGATGAGTGCCTTGATGTGAGGCGGAGGCCCTGTTGGGTCGAAAGCCTTGTGTCGGAGGGCGATGAGGAAGCCGATGCGGATGTCGTTGCCTTGGTAGGTGGCGGCCTGTTTGAGGTACGCGGTCCGGTCGTCCATCGGGAGTTGAGTGTTGTCGACTTTCATTTCGATATGGAGGGCGAACTTCTCGAACTTCAGGCGGACGTCGACCCGGCCACCGCCGATGTGCGGCACCTCGTACTCCGCGCGGTCACCGAGAGCCGCGACAAGGTAGTTGAAGAGGTCCTCATGGATGGCGTCCTCCTTGGCGGAGGGGTCGAACAGGTACTTGTAGTGGTTGGACTGGCCGCCTGTCCTGCTGGCCACGAAGTTGATGACGAGGACGAGGAACTCGTCGACGACCGGGATTACGTCGTCCTTGTAGTCCGGGCTGGTCGCGAGCTGCTTGCGGAGGTCGTCGAACAGTTCCGTGTGCACCAGGTTGAGGTGACTGCGCGCGGCGGCCACGTGGTCGAGTCGTTCCTCGATCGCGGCAAGCGTCGTGGGCGAGATCTGCCCGACGAGATCTTCGTCAAGCGAGCCGGGCGGGACCAGTGTTCCAATTAGCGGTGGAAGCGGCGCCGATGGGGCGCCGCCGTCGGCTTTTCCCGGCGTCTCGCCGCCCTTCGCGACGCGTCGCGCCGCCTGCAGGATGCTCCGCGCGGCGTCCAGCCGCTCGTGCAGGCCTTCGTCGTCAGCCTTGGTCGCGGCGTCGGTGAGTTCTGCCGTGTATTCCTCAAGGTTGCACATGTGGCTGGAGTTGGACGCGAACCCGCCTTCGATGACCGGCTGGATGAGGTCTTGGACGCCGGCGATGTCGGCGTCGCGGCCACCGACGCGGAACGCACGGGAGCTGACGTAGACGTTGAGAAGGTCGTTGATGACGACCTCGGCTTGGTAGAACCCGTCCTTGCCGAGCTGGGTGCGCATCTCGTCGAGGTCGGCGGCGAGGTGAGCCCAGGCTCGGAGCGTTGCCACCTTGCTGTCGCCGAACCAGTGGTCCAACCCGCTGGAGTCGACGGAGAACCGGTGCACTTGGTCTCGGATGCCACCGAGCACATCTGCGGAGAGCGGTTGGCCGGCCATAGCGGCCATCGGATCGCTGGCCAGGATGCCGGCGACGAGCTCACGGAGCGCGTTGATGATGGCAAGCATTGGGCGGGCGTCGGGGCGGATGTGGGTGGTGGCGCCGATCTCGAAGTACTTGGCCGCCTGATCGAGATGCGGGCTCATGTCCGTGAGCGTTGATGCCCGCAGGGCTGCGAGGAGCGCTGCCATGGCGAGCACCCAGGCGGCGTCAGACTCGACGTCGGCCGCGAGCATGGCGTCGCCGCCGTCAACCGCGTCGAGCCCTCCGACGGCGCGGACTACGCCGACGAGTTGGTCGGCTGCTGGCCAGATGTCGACCGCGGTGCTCACCGACCGGATGACCGCGCGTGCCATCGGAGCGACCATCGGCTTCCCGAACTTCTCGAGGAGAGCCAGGAGCGCGAAGTGCGAGCCATGCCCGGCCGCGACGAGGCGGGTGAATGCTTCGAGCGCGTCGGCGGCCAGGAGGTCCGGTACGGCGTCGCGGTCCTGGCGTGCGAGGAACGCAGACGCGATGGGCTCCAGGCCGCCGGCGAGCTTGCCGCCGGTGACCTGCGTCGCGACCACGCTCGCCAGTAGCGGATCAACGGAGTCCTTGAGCAGCGTCGGCTGGTCTGTCGCCAGGACCGCGTCAGCGACCGCGTCGAGCGCCGCAGCTGCGTCCGCGTCGCCGGATTCGGCGTCCCGGGCGGCGAGGCTCGAGACAATGGGAAGGACCGGGCTCCCGGCAAGGGTTGGGGCTTCTGCGGCGAGGCGGGTCCAGCCGCCGAGGTCGACCACCGCGGTCGGCGGGAACGGCCTCCCGGCGGACACCTTCGCCATGGCCAGGACGTCATCGGCGAGCGAAGCATTGGCGTTCTCGCTCATGTCTCTCCGTCCCTGAAGTGTGCTGTGTGCGTCTGATGGTCGCTCAGAAGTCCGGCTGAACAACTAGCTGGGGTTCACCACACGAAGCTGTCGCCCTCCGCGATGAGCCGGTTGTCGTCCGGCAGCAACTCCACCAGGGGGCCCGTACTCCTGGTGGCGACGATGATCTGCATCGGCGCCTCCTCGGCAACTTCCAGCAGGGCCGACATCATCGTGGCCAGATCCCCGTCGGGCATTTCTTCCGCAGCCGGCGAGTCCAGCAGCAAGAACCCCGGGTGCCGTCCGATGCGCTCGCCGTACCCATGCTTGATAAGCGCGATGACCGTGGCGATCTTCAACCGCAGCTGCTCACCCGGCGTTACCTGCCCATACGTCGAAGGGTCGCCGTTCTGTCGCAGGGACATGTTCGCGGCGCCGTCGAGCTTGATGTTGCTCAGACTGTCCGCACCGAAATTCACCACCAGGCGCTCGATCTCGGCTGAGATCTTCGCAAGCAACGGGTCCTGGTGTCCTTTCACCCAACTGCTCAGAACCTTCTCCGCAGCCTCGGCAACAGCCAGCTGGACCGGGTCAACCGGTGATACATCGACGGGCGCGACGGGGGCAGCGAGCGCCTGCGCGGCACCCTCAGCGCGGGCCAGTTCGATGTCCAACAGCCGGCGGTCCTCGACCGCCTGGGCCAACGTCGCATCCAGGGTCGTGTCCGCGACGAGTTCATCGTGGGTGACCTGCAGCTCGTTGATCTGGTCCCGCAGCCCACCCATGACCGTCTCGACCGCGGCGAGTGCCTCCTCGAGGGCCTCGATCTCAGTCTTCGGCGCCGGCCCCTCCCCGGCTTCCTCGGAGACCGCAGCCGTCGCCTCAACCAAGGCGGTGGTGACATCTGCGTCAGCGGAGTCAGCGACAACGACGTTCACCTTGAGCGCCTCAAGGTTCAGGTTGCTGGTGCACACCGAGCACCTGTGCTCGTCAGGCTCCGCAGCACGCCGCTCCTCCGTCACCCCGGCGGTGCACCGCGGGCAGACGGTCGGCTCCATCTGATGAAAGAACTTCGTCAGCAGCGCGTGCTCGTACTCGGTGTGATGCCGCGCCTTCGCCGCCTTCAACTGCTGCCGCACCGTGTCTGCCGCAACCGACCGGCTCAGCAAATGCGTCTCCAGGGCGTGCATCTGACGCGCCAGGTCACCGATCCGGGCGTTCGTCTGCGCGAGCTTCGCCGGGTCCGGAGTGCCTGCGGGGAGCGCTGCGACCTTCGCCTCCACGGCCTTTACGGCCTTCTCCGCCTCGGTGCGGGAGCCCTCCATCGCATCGGTCGCGGTCTTCTTCCGCTCCGCCGCGACCTTCTGCTCCGCCTCGAGCGAACCGGCGACAGTCGACGCGGTGGCCAAGACCGGCACCCAGTCGGTCCCGATGAACATCTGCATCAGCCGGACGCTGAGCGTCGCCTCCTTGCCGATGATCGACTTCAAGTCCTTCGGTCGCACCCATAGAGCGTTCACGTACGACGCCCACTTGTGCGTCACGGGCTTACCAGCCTGCGACACCGTGAAACTCTCCAACCGCAGCCGGTTCAACATCACCGAGTTCATCGCATCCTCGAACGCCTCAGCATCACCGAACGTCGCGATGCCCAGGCCGTCGGAGCCGTCCTCCTCGATGACTGTCACCGAGCCATTGCTGACCGCACCGTTGTCCGCATCGAACGCAACACGCAACGTCTCCGCACCGACAACCCAGTCAACCTCGACGCTCTCGATCCAGCGACGCACCGCAACCGAGAACACCGCACACCGGCCCGACAGCGACCACAGCAGGAGCTCCACGATGCTCGACTTGCCGCGCAGGTTGCTGCCGGATCCGACACCGTTCACACCGTCCAGCGGCTCCCAAGTGAAGTTGAACGGCACCAGCGCCCGAACGACGGGACCCTCGACCCCGACGTCCTCGGCTTCGCTCTCCGCGCCCTCCTCGGGCTGGTCATGGCCGGACCGTTCGGCGTGCTCGACCTCGGCCGTGTCCTCGCCATCGCCGTCGCCGTCATCAACGAGTTCGTCTAGGCCCAGTTCCAGCTGCTCGTCCGGGTCACCGCCCATCTGCTCCAGCGGGAAACCCTTTGCATCCGGGTGCTCCGGATCCAGCCGCTTCGTCCCCGAGAACGACACTCGCGCCACCCGCAGATGAACAGGCACACCCCTCGACGCCGACGTTGGGATACCCAGGTCGTCCAGAACCTCGTCGACCGCCGCCACCTCAAGCTCCAGCCGGTTCTCCTTCCGGCGGCGCCCAAGAGTCTTGACGATCTCCTCCGCGAGCGCGCTCACGCGCCACCACCCCTAGACATAGCAGTGCCAGATCCCAGCGCATCGAGCCGCTTGCGCACATGGTCAGCGATCGGCGCAATGTCCAAGCCCAGCTCAGTACCCGCGTACGTCGCTTGCTCGTACTGCCGCTCCTTCAGCCTGCTGCCCACCGTGTCCCCAGCCACTAACGCCACCAACTCCGCCTGCCGCACATACCAGCCAAGGACCGGGTCCGCCGTCAGCTCTCCCACCGCCCGCACCCCCGCAGCGGTCAAGAACATCTGGTTTCGATAACTCTTCGAGCCCGGCTCGCCCGCACGCCGGAACGTCGCCAACCCGTACGTCTCCAACAACGCCATTGCGTCATCGATCGCCTCATACGCGCCGTAGAACCACCGCGGCATCGGGTAGTAATGCAGATCCGGCTCGGGGTCATCGAGAAGGCTCCTGGCGATGCCCAAGAACCCGTCCGCCAGCGCATGGGACTCGACCGCCGAGATCAACTCATCCGCCAAGTAGTCGGGATTCCGCATCCAGAAGTCCATCGCCTGGAGACGGAGCTCGCTGCGAACGGCCTTCACCGCCGTTGGCGGATCGCCATCCGCAACCCCCTCACCCGTCCGATCCATCAGCACCAAGAGACGGACCGCGTGCTGCGTCCGCGTGTGGGCAGGGCGCTCAATCGGCGCAGCCGAGTCCGCGGCCATCAGGCACCTCCCGCCGAGTGAGACCATTCCGACCCGCTGAAACTACCGAGAACGACCGGTATCGGCAGCAATTTTGGACGCGCGCCGCTACGACTGAAACTGCCTCGAAGCCAGGCCGCTCGCCCAGAGTGGCGAAACGCGCCCACCGGGATCCCTGCGATGAGCGTCAGTCCGCCGCACAGCGGCGAGCGTCAGTCCGCCGCACGGTCGACCGCTTGATGCCCGATCGGGGCGACCGAGCCCCCTGTACGTCATCACCTGGCGGCTCAGTGCCTGCCGAACATGCGAGCCACGGCTTGGTGGACCGGGATCCCCGCGGCAGTGCCGACGGAGGCGATGGTGGAGACGCCGCTCTCGGTGGCCAACTGCCGGGCTGGAGTCGGCTCCGGGTCGGCGGCGTACAGCCGTGCGTACCCGGCGAGCACTGCCTCCGGAGGAATCGGGCAGAGCCCGGCGTCGCCAGCCAGACACCAGTGCGGACGGACCGCCACCGTCGCGGGGACGTGTATCTGGGCGTTGCGGGCCGAGTTCTTCCCGCTGAACAACTCGGCGACGAACATGTCGCCGCAGGTGGCGTTGCAGTGCGGGCAGGTGAACGCCATGTAGTGCCTGCCAGCGGTCTGGGTGTAGCGGCGGAAGATCCGGCCCGGGGCCACGCCCAGCTCCTGCGCCATCTGCTCGCCCGCCGCGCGTACTTCGGGCAGCGCTTCGACCCGGTGCTGAGCGAACACTCGAGGCCTCTGGTCCCGGATCTCCCTGCGGCCGCACCGCCCTTCGACGATGGTCTGGCGTGCGGTCCAGACGCAGAACTCCTTGTGGCAGCGGTAGCAGCCCATGATCCCGGCACCGACGACCACCAGGGCCGGCTGCCCGTTCGCGACGTAGTCGCGGTGCTGCAGCCGACGGGTCAGTAGACGGTCGACCACCTCGGCGAGCGGGATGATCGCGGGGCCGACCATGACCGTGGCCTCTCCCGCGTCGTCGACGTCGAGGCCGAACACCGGCAGCTGCTTGTCCGCTCGGGGAAGGCCGTCGGCGTGACGGGCGAACCATGCGATTCCGGCGATGCCGGAGTCGAGGTACCGATGCTGACGTTGTCGGTACTCGGCGAGGTCCTGCCGGGACCACTGGACCTCGAACACGACGCGCACGTCCCCACTGGTCGCCATCACGTCCGCGACCCACCCGTCCCCTGGGACCTCGGTTTGGGCGGTCCAACCGGCTCGAGTGATGGCCTCGACGATGACCGCCTTCGCGCGAAGGTGCTGTGCGCTCTCGCCGGCGCTGCAACTGTCGCCACCGGGGGCGTGCGCGAAGTACTGGGTGCCGAGCTTGCTGGTCTTGGCCAGTCCCGTCCACCCGCAGCGCATCGTGACCGTACGGCGCTTCGCCCGAACGTCGTTCTTGAGTCGCGCCCACTCCTTCTCGGTGAGTAGGCAACTCACCACCGGTTCCCCGTCGACGAGACCTGACAGCGGCATGGACCCCACCTCCCGGGAAAGGTGTAGCAGTCCCCGCCGACACACCCGGTCGCGCCCACCAGCTGTTTCAGCGCAGGTTCGACGGCAGCGGGATATTGATGCTCAGGCGTCGGTGTGTCAAACACCCCAGCCGCCCATCTAGCAGAGATACCGGATGCCCTGGTCGCACGCGTCCGAGGTGCGTCTAACCACCGCGATTGACCGAGTTGCGGCCACTGAGATCGAGCGCTGGTCTTCCACGGGGTTGCCTCGAGGCCTAGTCAGGGCAGGCCGCTTGATGGCGTCGTCAATCGCGTCGTCAATCGCTTCGTCCGATCT
>JBASAN010000274.1:0-9856 GCA_049650625.1 Ornithinimicrobium sp. | reverse complement strand
GTGCTCGGCCGCGGCCTGCGCGGTCGGCAGCTAGGGAATCCCACCTCAAGGCCGTTCGGCCGCGTCATCGGCGTCGTAGTCGACTGTCACGGCGTGCTGGTTCGTCAGCATCTCTAATAGCACCTGGTGGAGCGCGGCGGGGATCTCGACGTGGTCGTGCTTACCTAAACCGGTGAGAAAGTGCCGGTGTGGCGGCATCGGGCCACGCGCGTTCTCGTGGGCCCTGATGAACCTCAGCACCTCGCTCACATCCTCGGCGTTCGCGCAGAGTTGTCCAGGGGCGTCGCGTCGCGCAGCGACGCCCCGTTGGGGGCGCCCTCGACTGGTGTCGGCAACTGGTGTCCAGAGCCCTGGATCCTCGTGCGGCGGAGGAGGGGGCGATCTTGGAGCAAGCATGACCCGTGCCGCCGGTTGAGGTGCTTTTGTAGTGTCCCCGGTCAATGGATGACTGCAACTGGGCGCTCTTGATGCAACGAGCCATCGATCGCACCGCCGCGCTGCTCGACCGGGCCTCAGCCTCGACTGTCGAGCGGGGGGTGGTCAGGGCCGCGTTGGACGACAACTGCTACCGGGTGGCAGAGGTCGAGGACTGCGAGGAGTTCGCGCAACGCTACGCAACGGTGTTCTCACGCGCCGATCTCAGCGCCTGGACGAGGGACCTGGCTGCAGGGGTCCGACCGCGAGTGCCCGGGGGATCCCTCACCCCCGCCCACCGGTACTGAGCGAAGCAAAGGCCCCAGCTCAAGCCTCCGGTCGAGATGTCCCGTAGGCCAGAATGACGCGCAACGATGTTCTAGCGGATCGCTGTCCGTCTGTGGACTCGCTGGTCTACGGGCGCATCCGGTCAGCCCTGGCCGCCGACGACACGGAGGACCGGGCGCTGGTCGGCGTCGCCGAGCAGGTCACGCACCTGGGCGGGGCTGAGCTTCAGTGCCTCGGCGAGGGCGGGCACTCCTACGCCGTGGTCGCCAGCCAGTGCCGCGGCCTTCTTCAGCAGCGATGGCATCTCACCTGGGTACGCGGTGGTGGGGTCGGCCAGCGGGTCGTCAGTTATGGCCAGGCGCTGGTAGGCCCGCCGTGCGGAGGACTCGGTGGTAAGCCCGCGCTCGCTCATCCGGCGCACGAGCGACTTCGGGGAGACGCCCCACGTTCGCCCGAGCCGGTCTAGGGCCGCAAGGTTGAGCCGCTGCGGCAGGGCGGTGTCCATGGCGGCTGCCGGCGTCAGGAGTGCGGCGGCGAACTCGTCGGCCTCCTTCTCGACCGCAGCGCTGTGCTCGCCGGAGTCGTCGTGCAGCAGTAGGTGCCCGATCTCGTGTGCGATGGAGAATCTGTGTCGGAAGACGTTCTCGCTGCGCCGGGGCGTGGTGATGATGATCGGCCGATCGACGATGACTGCCGAGAAGGCATCAACGGCGTCAATCTCGCGCAGGGGACGCACAGCGACGACGATCCCACGCGACTCAGCCGTGGCCACCAGGTGTTTCACCGGCCCGTCCGGCAGATCCCAGTGTCGCCGCAGGGCCGCCGCTGCCTCGGCTGGCGTCGTCCCGGCCGGAAAAGAAGGAAGGTCTGCCTCCGGCAGCTTGACGTACCGCTCAAGCGCGAAGGTCACCTCCCACACAAACGTGGCGGTGGCCAGCGCCTTCTGGCGATCGCTCACTCGAGCGGACCTGAGGCTGCGGAAATGCGCGTGCACTGTGTCGATGCGCGCCAGCGGGCGCCCGACGCCGAAGAATCCGGGACGAACCTCGAGTGCCTCCACCAGTCGGTCGAGCACCTCAGGGCGTGGGGAGTTCACGCCGGCTTCGTACTGGCCGATGGCGGCTGCCGAGACGCCGACGAAGGAAGCCAGGTCGGTCTTGGTGAGGCCACGGCGCGCCCGCGCCTGGGTCAGGCGTGCCGGCTCGAACCGGCCGCTACCGGTCGGGACCTCGAACAGGCCTGGGCTGTCCTCAGGCATGTGGCCCGGGTCCTTCCTGCTCGCGCGGCTCGACCTTGGGCACGACCGGCGAACCGCTGTCGAACGACTCGACGCGTGATGTGTTGTCATCGGCGGCCGGTTTCGGCTCCCAGATGGCCTCTAGCCCGCGCAGCTCGACCTTGCCCTCAGCGTCGAGGACGCCGACAGCCCACTGGATCGACTGCAGTTGCCGTGGCGTTGAGGTGACCATGACGAGTACCAGCGGCATGCGGTCGCCTACCGCGCGGAGTACCGGGCGTACCTCACCCTCATTCGCAGTGTTCTGGGCAGGCTCCTGCTCCTTCGACAGGCTCGGCTCCCACAGCGTCGGGTCGAGCGGGGAGGTCGTGAACCCGTTCCTGCGGGTCGGCCCCTTCGCGAACTCGCTGACCGCGTCGGGATTGTTCGGGACACGCCAGACGTAGACCAGGCAGCCGTTGACGACGGGGATCTCGTGCCCGCCGGGGGCCAGATTGCAGGACCGGAAACCGCGCTCCTTCAGTGCATCGCGGGTGTCGTCGAGCAGGTCACGCCACTGGCTTCCGAAACCCATCGCATACCGCGATCCGGAGACGAGGTGCCCCTCAGCCGCGAGAGCGTGCCGTGATTGCACGATTTTGACGAGAAGGTCACGCAGACCGGGCGCGTCAGAGCCGAAGGCGTCGGCGGGCGAATCGGGGACCATGGCGAAACCTCCAGAAGACGAGATGTCCAGGCCCGCTGTGCGGGAGGACGCAACTTCAGTATGACACACGCTCCGCGCATGGGCGCTTCAGTGTTTCGCTGCGACGGTCCGGCAGGCGTGTTGATGCGCGTCCGCCGAGGCAGCCCTCAACGACGGGCACTGAACCCCAGTCAGGTCGGTGCGGAGCCCGGTGGCAGCGTTTGCACGTAGGAAGAGGTCAGCGTCGCTAGCCTCAGGGCCATGGCGGGCCGAGCAACTGCGTGGGTCGCCGTGGTGGTTGTGACCCTTTCGCTCATCGCCGAGACCTCGGTGATCTCGTACCGTCTCGGGTCCGACACGAACGACGAAATGACTTCCGATTCGTCAGGTGGACCGTCTGCGGCGACCCTCAGCGAGGATGCGGCCGCGACGGGCTACTCCGACTGTGGCGTGAAGGTCCCGGTAGCGGGACCGGAGTCGATGACGATGACGTGCGCCGACGGCGGACTCGGGGTGACCCAGATCGACTGGCGGTCGTGGGAGTCAGCGATGGCCCTCGGAACTGGCACCGTGACCGCGAACAACTGCGACCCCTCGTGCGCTGAGGGCGCTGAGTTGGACTACCCGGCGACGATCCTGATGGACGGCGTCGTTGCGAACGGGGCTGGCCCGCAATTCACCCGGGCGGTGATCATCTACGCGGACCGGACGCCCAACTACGACGGCCGAGACGTCGACTCCTTCAACCTCGCGCCGTACGTGGGCCGTGAGTAGCACCACTCTCGGCCGCCTACCGCACGATCACCTCACGCCACAGCTACTGATCGTCTACGCCGGCGCTCCACCGTCCCCGGCGCGCCGGACCTGGCGGCCCGGCGCGCCGGGGGAGTGTTCTTCCTCCAGAGGCATCGACTTCTGGGGCCGCGCGGCCTCCATCCAGCCCCGCACCGGATACCGCTCGGGCGAGCAACGGGGCTGCTCCGGACGCCGCGCAGAGAGCCGAGCGTGTGAGCCAGAGCGATGAGCTGGATCACCTGGTGAAACTTCACCACGTGGCCTACGGTGGGGGTAATCCCCCAGCCGTTTTGCGGCTGGGTGCGAAGCCCCGCCACTGGCGGGGCTTCTGCTTTTTCAGGGCCCTCACCAGGCAGGCGGCTTGTAGAGCTGGCGAGTGCCGGTGTCGATCTCGTCGGGGAACTGACTTGCGGCCAGGAGCCCGTGGCGGAGCCGACGAACGAAGGTGGGTCCTTCTCGCATGAGCATGCGGCTGGGGTTGGCGTCCCACGGGTTCACGAGTCCAACCTTGCGGCCGAGACGCTGAGAGAGAATCTGCATGGGGAACGCCAGGTCGGAGTCGTTGGTGACGAGCACGCTCTGTTCGCAGTCGTTTTCGTAGGCGTCGACGAGCATCCAGGTGGCGAGGTTCACATCTGAGCCCTTCTCCTCCATGTGGTGCACCTCGACGGTAGGAAGCTGCGGCGGCTCGGGTGGGTCGACGAGGCGCATGTACTTCGTGGAGGCTAGGAACTTGCCGTAGTGCAAGCTGAGGCCGGGCACCGTGGCGAGCGCACGCAAGTAGACGTCTTGGCGGTCGGGGCCGAGGGGGTCGCCGGGGCGAGGTTTGATTCGAGCGGTGAAGTAGCGGATGCGCTGAATGTCGTTCTGCGGGAGCAGCTGGCGGAACAGCTGGCCGGGATCGAGCCACTTGTAGGGCGTCTTACGGATGGCGTAGTAGAGGTTGAAGCCGTCGACGTAGACGTTGGTGGTTGGTCCCATTGCCTGCCGACGCTATCGGGTGGCCGTGCCCTGCGCCCTGATAGGGACCTAAGGTGCCCAGGTGGCCGATCCCGACCTGTCCTCCCGCTTGCGCCAGTTCGTCCAGTGGCGCCGGGACTTTCTGCGAGGAGATGAGAAGGGCGAAGCCCAGATCTTCCTCGAGCGGCTATTCCAAGCCTTCGGCCATGGCGGAGTGCGCGAAGCGGGAGCGATCCTCGAGGACCGGATACACCGTCTCGACCTCGGCGGGGTCGCCTTCGCCGACCTCATGTGGAAGCCGCGCTGTCTGGTCGAGATGAAGAAGGCCGGCACCGACCTCTCGCGCCACTACAACCAGGCGTTTCGCTACTGGGTCGATGCTGTGCCCGACCGCCCTCGCTATGTGGTGCTGTGCAATTTCGACGAGCTGTGGGTCTACGACTTCGACAAGCAGCTCGACGCGCCGATGGACCGGATCACGCTCGACTCGTTACCGGTGCGCCACGACGCCTTGGCGTTCATGCACCCCCGCGACGAGCAGCCGATCTTCGGCAACGACCTGGTCGCGGTCACGCGCGACGTCGCAGCCAAGGTCTCGCGGGTGTTCAGGTCGATCGAGAAACGTGGCGTCGAACGTGCTGTCGCGCAACGTTTCGTGCTGCAGAGCGTCGTGGCGATGTTCGCCGAAGACATCGGCCTGCTGCCGGGGCACTTTTTCACCCGGGCGGTTGAGGAGGCTCGCGACGGCACCGAGGCCTACGACCTGCTCGAGGGCCTCTTCCGCGCCATGAACACCCCCGGGTCGACACCGGGTGGTCGCTACGAGGGCACCGCCTACTTCAACGGCGGCCTCTTCAAAGCAGTTGAGCCGGTCGTTCTCACCGACGACGAGCTCGTCGCGTTGCGCGAGGCCACGGCCGCGGACTGGAGCGCGGTGCAACCAGAGGTGTTCGGGACCCTGTTCGAGCAGTCCATGGAGGTCGGTGAACGCCACGCCTACGGGGCGCACTTCACCTCACAAGCCGACATCGCCCGCATCGTGCAGCCAACGATCGTAGCGCCGTGGACCGAGCGCATCGACGCGGCAAAGACGATCGGCCAGCTCGAGCAGCTGCTGTTCGACATGGCCGCCTTCCGGGTCCTTGACCCCTCATGCGGGTCAGGAAACTTCCTCTACGTCGCCTACCGCGAGATGCGCCGCCTCGAAGCCGAGGTCAAGACCCGCATCGACGAGAGGCGCCGCAGCCGAGAGCTGGCGTCTCAAACGGCCCTGTCCTACGTGACCCCCGACAACTTCTTCGGTCTCGACATCAAACCCGTGGCTGTCGAGGTCGCCAAGGTCACCATGATGCTCGGCAAGAAGCTGGCCGCCGACGAGCTGGGCGACGAGCAGTCGGTGCTGCCCCTCGACAACCTCGAGACCGTCATCAGAGCCTCCGACGCGCTTCTCGATCCGTGGCCGAAAGCCGACGTGGTCATCGGGAACCCGCCCTATCTCGGGCGCCGCAAGATGATCGAGGAGCTCGGCGCCGGCTACGTCGACGCGCTGCGCCAGCGCCATCCCCACGTCGGGGGCGTCTCGGACTACGTGTGCCACTGGTTCCCCCTCGCTCACGACCACCTCCAGCCAGGCGGTCGTGCCGGATTCGTCGCCACGCAAGCCATCCGCGACGCCAGCTCACGCGCGGCGTCGCTGGACTACGTCGTGGCCCACGACGGGGTCATCTTCGACGCCGTCTCCTCCCAGCCATGGTCGGGCGACGCAGCCGTCCACGTCTCAATCGTCAACTGGATCAAAGGCGCCAGCCACGCCCCTGCCCAGCGCAAGCTCTACCTCGACCACGGGGACCTGGTCCTCAACCTCGATCACATCCCCGCCTCACTCAGCCAGGCCGTCGACGTCGCTGCCGCGCAGCCGCTCGCGGTGAACAAGAAGCCCAAGGTCACCTTCCAGGGCCAGACCACGGGCAACGTCGCAGGCTTCCGACTCACCCTCGACCAGGCCCGCGAGATCGTTCGCCGCTCACCAGCCGAGGCGGCCTACATCCACCCCCTGACCAGCGGCGACCCCCTGATCTCGACACTCTCCCCGACGGTCTGGGTCATCGACCTACCGTTCCGCGACCGCATCGAAGCCGACCAGCACGCACCCGAGCTCATGAAGCACTTGCGGCGCGCGGTGTTGCCTGGACGAGAGGTAGCTGCGGACAAGGAAGCGGCGCGCAATGCCGAGACCATGGCGACGAGACCCGGCGCCAAGCCGAACAACCACCACGCAAAGTTCCTGTCGCTCTGGTGGCGTCACGGCTACCGGCGCGACGACCTCATCGACGCCATCTCAAGGCGCGACCGCTACATCGCATTGACGATCGTCGCTGCTGAACAGCGCCGATCGATCTACGTCTTCGTCGATCCACAGGTCCGCCCCGACGCCTCCCTCCAGGCGTTCGCCCTCGATGACGACTACTCGTTCGGCATCCTCTCCTCGGAGTTGCACCGCACATGGTTCGATGAGCGCTGCTCGCGGTTAGAGGCGCGACCTCGTTACACGCCCACGACCGTGTTCGACTCCTTTCCCTGGCCATCCAATCCGACTGACGCAACCGTCGCGCGCGTCGCCGAAGCGAGTGCTGCCATCCAGGACGCCAGAGCGGGATACCTCGAACGCGGAATCACGCTCGTGCAGATGTACGACGCGCTCAGAGAACCTGGCCAGTCACGCTTCCGCGACCTACACCACGAGCTCGACGACGCCGTGCTGGCCGCCTACGGATTCAGCCCCGACGACGATGTCCTGGCCCAGCTGCTGGCGCTGAACCTCTCCGCCGCCGGCGATCCTGCCGTCGCCCGGTATCCCGGCGGGCGCGGGATGGCGGCTGCCTACCGATCGACCTACCGCCTCAGTCCGACCGACAGCATTCTTCTTGAGCAGTGATGCCCGGAGGTCTAGATCTTCCTGCGGTGGGGGAGGGGGCGAGTTTGAAGTGGGCATAACCCTGCACAAACCCGCATTTGGCCTGATCTTCTCCTTCCATCGCCTCTGGGGGAAGTTCGAACGTTCGACCCATGCAGCGGTCTTGGAAGCGCGAAAGACGGCTTCTGCTGATTAAGGCGGGTCAATCCGTCCTTGAAAGCTAAAAATCAGTGGTCCCCGCCGTCGTTCGACTTCCCCTCGAACGTCTCGCCACCGTCTTGACTCAACTCGATGTAGTCGACTTCGGGGGATTCCAGTCCCATGGCAGCTGGCTCCTGGACCTCCTCTTCGGAGTCGGATTGCGCGGTTGCAGGGTCAGCCTCAGGTTCCGCCTCGCTCAATGCCTCTGCCTCTCAAATCGGATTAGTACGTCCACAATTAGTAAAGCCAGCGGCATCAGCGCAACAAGTAGCGCTATAGCAGACCGCTTGAACCAGGATGCGCGCCTCGTGGCACCACGGGACGCTGTGGAGATGGGCGAACTTTGGGTCAGTTCCTGCCCAAATAGGATGCTGTCGGCGATCTGCGCCGCGTTCCGGTCCCTACTGGGGTCCTTAATCTGCTCGGACCACCAGCGGCGTAGTTGCTCGACACTGGGCATCTGGGTTTCGCTCGGAATAACGACGATTACCGCGCAGATCCCGGCTGTGAGAAGTAGTAGCAGCGTGATCACGATGGCCACCCACGTCCACCATCTCGGTTGGAACCCTTCTTGCTGAGCTGCCTGTAGAAGAAGCGCGAGAACGACACCGACGAAACCAAGCACGGCGGTTGCTCGTGTCGTGATTGCTTCACCCCGGCGATCGTGCCACTCGAGAAGCCAGCGCGCCTGCTGCACGAACTCCGAACTCTCGTCGTCGGACTGTTCCTGCTGGCTACTCATGAGGCAACTTGTGCGGAATACGTACCGTCATTTCTTGTCACACACTCGCTCCCATTGTTCGAAGGTGCTCCTTGTCCAACTGGCTTGGGTCGAGCCATGCCTTTTGCTCAGGGCACCCGATGGCCCTTTAGTCGTAGCAAGTGAACGACCCGCTCCTGCCAGCCTTCAGTGTGGCGTACGCGGTCAAAGTTGGTGTTAGGCTTCGCGATCAGTTCCAGGCGAGGCTTGCTGCTACTGACTTCCCAGTCTGTGTACATGATATACAGCGCGTTGCCGTAGTCGAAGTTTTCCAAGACGACCAGGTCGTCCTTGTACTTGTACCCGACATACCTGCGGAAGCCTTCTCGGCCCACGATCACCGCTACGTATCCCGTGTTCTCCATAGCTTCGAAACGCTCCGTCAGCACGGCCAATCGATCGGGTCGCCCGGTGAAGCCCAATCGCCGCGCTACGACTTCAAGCGTCACCCGATTCGGCCCCGTTCCCACGGGTAGCAATTCCCAGGTCACGACTTGATCGGTGAGCCAGTCGTCAACACTCTGCGTGGTTGGCACGATGTGCGGCTGACCCAGATTCTCCCGGACAAGCGAGATGGCCAGCAGAAAGTCCGGTGTGTCGACATCACCGGCCGTGAAGACGCGGTCGACATGTGCAGCGACCTTCACGCCGTTCTCACCGGTCGCCTGCGTGGTCACATTAAGCGGGAACTGCTTCCCGTGAAGTTCCTGCTTCTGGTAGACGTCCCGTTCCATCGACACGTAGTGCTCGCCCTTGTTGGCATCCCCAAAGTTCGGGGCGTACCAACCGCCCATGTGCTTACGCACCTTCGGGAGGTCCTTGCGGAGGACGATCCGGCCAACCTGGTTGTATCGTGACCATCGTCCCCGGCTGGCTGCAGGAAGAGTCGAGGCGTCAGACACGACGTGAGAACCCTCGGTCCGGACGCCGAGGTAAGCAAGTTCTCCACCCGTCACTTCGCTGGCAGCGAGTGTTCTCGATGCAGCGACGATGAACGACTCGGATGCGCAGGCTTGGACCTCCGCGCGGATCCTGTCAGGTACTCGTCGGAAGCCCGGCATGAGGTGCCCCTTACAGTTGAAAGCGTGGTGCTTGTCACTCTAAGGATTTCCACCGACAGTTCTAGACGAAGGACGCAGGTCCGCCGCGCGGCACCCGACTGTCCTGTCGCACATCGGGCATCACGTGCGTTCGAACTCGTCAACCCTGATCCGTCGCGCGGCTGTGTGTCTACTTCGGGGTGCACGGCAGGAGGGGAAACTGTGACATAATATCTGTTATCGGCGGTGGCATTTGCGCTGCTCAGAAGGGGTTGCCCACGCCGGCTCGTCGTGAGGACTGCAGGTTGACCACCTGACGTTGAGGGGCGATCAGGGCCTCCGTGTCGTGCCGGTGGCTGAGCCCGGGCCGTGAGTCGACTAACGACTTGGGCCGGGGTTCCTCCTGGCGTGTGTGGTGAGCGCGGGGTGCTTGGTCTCTATCGTCCGAGGCCGCCGAGGCCGCCGATCAGGTCTGCGGGATTGATCCCAAACTTCTCGAGAAGGCCCTTGTCCTTCTCGGTGTCGACTTGGTCGGGCAAGGTCTTGTCGGCCTCGGCGGCCT
>JBASAN010000273.1:0-6075 GCA_049650625.1 Ornithinimicrobium sp. | reverse complement strand
CCCTGAGGCTGGTTGCCGTGAGGAGGTACTGCGGCTCGTCCACCGCTGCGGCGCCGACATCGGCCGCCCGCACGCTGATCCCCAACGCAGCGACGGTCAACGAGACCAGTCCCGCGACGAGGGCAGCAACAAACAGGCGTCGCCGCTGCTGCCTCGCCGGGACCGGCACGCTCCGACTCGGCACATTCCGAGTCGGTGAGGACACGGCCGTGTGCGTCGTCATACCACCACCAGCTCGGGGCCGACTGCGCATCCGTGCTCCGGAGATGCTGCGCGCTCCGCGTCGTCCTCGGCGGCCGGTCCGCGCCGGGCGTTCAGGCTGCCCACCGAGCGAGCGACCACATCCACCAGGTCGGTGTGTGGCACGACCCCGGTCAGCGAGCGGAGCCGGTCGGTGTCGGCCAGGGTGTGGACGACCTCGGCGCGTCCGGCCGGCACGACTCGCAGGTCCGGGGCCACCCCGACCGCCAGTGACACTGCTTGGGCCAGTTCGGCCAGGGAATGTGCGCGGCCGGTGCCGATGTTGACCGTCCCCGTCGCGCCGGAGGTCAGCAACGCCATCAGCGCGCGAGCCACGGCGCGTACGTCGGTGAAGTCGCGCGTTCGCTGCGGTGACCCGAGGACCGTGATCGCCCCTGACGAGCGGGCCTCATGGGCCCAACGAGCCACCGCCATATCCGCTCGCTGTCCCTCGCCCAGCACGGTGAAGGGGCGGACGACGAGCACAGGAGCGCCCGTGGCCGCGTGCTGGCGGCATACCTGTTCGGCAGCGATCTTGCTCGAGGCATATCCACCCCGCGCTCTGAGGGGGTCGCTCTCGCGGCTGCCCCGGATCTTCGGCGCACCGGCGCGGCCGGCGGCGCTGTCGCTCTGAGGCGCTGGGGTCGCCCCTCCGTAGACCGAAGATGAGGACAACACGAGCACGGGGGTATGCCGCCCGCTGGCCGCCAACACTGCGCGGGTGGCGTCCACGTTGTCGCGCTGTCGACGATGGGTGACGTCCGGAGCCTGGTCGCGCACTCCCGGGCAGCCAGCGAGGTGCAGCACGGCCTCGGCTTCGTGCAGCGCATCGAGGGCAGCATCGCTGGGCTGGGTCAGTTCAGTGCGCAGGTGAGTCCCCGTCGGCCGCCCCGGCGGCAGCGGACGTCGGTCCAGGGTGACCACATCGTGGCCCGCGGAAGCCAAAGCGGCGAGGAGGGAACCGCCGATAAAACCGGAGGCTCCGGTGACGACGATGCTCAACGGGGCCTCCGACGTTCACTCGGCACAACCGGTGGTCAGGAGTCTCTGCGAGCGGATCGCCGAATTACGCCATTGACCTCGTACCTAATTAGGTTAGGGCATCCTTGCCTTATGAACAAAAGCCCCTCCCGCTCGGCGACAGCAGAGCCCGAGCAGGTCGACGAGGCCCCACGCCTGCCCTGGCGTGAGCGGTGGGCCGGGCGACTCAGGACCCCTCGAGCCATGGCCGGAGTGCTGGTCCTGGCGCTGGCCATCGGGTGGTTGGTGCAGGTAGTCGACGGGGCTGCACTGGGCGAGGTGGGACGAGCCGTGTGGGCTGCCCCCCTGGCCCTCGCCGCAGCGTTGGTCGGCTACGCCGCGGCGTTCGCGGTGCGTGCCTGGAGCTGGCGCCGCGTGCTCCCCACGCTCACGCTCGGTCAGTCCTGGGCCGCCATTCACGTGTCGCTCCTGGGAAACCACGTCCTGCCGCTACGCCTGGGAGAGATCCTGCGGGTGACCAGTGTGCTGCGCCGCACCGCACTCACCCCCCGAACGGTCATCTCGTCCGTGGTCCTGCTGCGCCTCGGCGACCTGCTGGCGCTCCTCGTCGTCGCCGCGGTGGCCACCCCGGCAGCGCTGGTCACCATCGTCGGGGTAGAGGGCGCGATCGGGGTCGCCGTCCTGCTGGTGGTCGCGCTCGGCGCGGCCTGGTGGTGGGTCGCACGGATGTCCCGTCAGGTCGATGCAGCCCGGGAGATCCGGCGTCCGGACGCGCTGGTGGCCGTGGCCACGCTCGGTGCCTGGGTGCTGGAGGCATCGGTCCTCTTCGCGGTCGCCCAGACCGCCGGCCTGCCGGTGACGGTGTCGCAAGCGGCGGGCGTGACGGCCATCACGGTGCTCGCGCAGGTGGTGGCGGTCACCCCAGGAGGGTTCGGCACCTACGAGGCCGCGGGCACCGCTGCGCTGGTGGCGCTCGGGCTCCCGGCGGCCGAGGCCTTTGCGGTGGTCCTGCTCACCCATGGGATCAAGACGGTCTACAGCCTCGTCGTCGGAGGCGCCGCTCTCTTCGTGCCGGCACCGGGCTACTTCGGCCGGTTCAGGCTGCCTCGGAGCCTCCCGCCTCGCCCCGTCGTGCCGGGGCCCAGGCCTACCGCAACGGCTTCCCGGCCCCTCCCGTCGGGAGCCGCTGTCGTCCCGAGGGAGGCGGACGGCGGAGAAAAGCCGGTGGCGGCGCCCATCGTGGTCTTCCTGCCGGCCCACAACGAGGAGGAGGTCATCGCCTCCGTGATCGCCCGCATACCCCCGGTGGTCCACGGGCACTTCGTCGAGGTGCTGGTGATCGACGACGGGTCAGCCGATGCGACCGCCACGAGGGCGGCCGAGGCCGGTGCCGAGGTGATCAGCCTGGGTCACAACCGAGGACTCGGGGCAGCGGTGCGTCGGGGTCTGGCCGAGGCCGCAGCCCGAGAGCCGGCCGCGGGCGTCTACCTCGACGCCGACGGGGAGTATCCACCCGAGGACATCCCCGCGGTCGTCGCACCGGTGCTCAGCGGACAGGCCGACTACGTCATCGGCAGCCGGTTCACCGGGCAGATCGAGACGATGCTGCCCCACCGCCGCATCGGCAACCTCGCGTTGACGCGATGGTTGCGGTGGACCGCTCGCCGTGCCGACCTCAGCGACGGGCAGAGCGGCTTCCGAGCGTTCTCGCCTGCGGCCTTGTCGCAGGCGGAGGTGGTGCACGACTACAACTACGCGCAGGTGCTGACGCTCGACCTGTTGGGCAAGGGGTTCGTCTACGCGGAGGTGCCGATCGGCTACACCTTCCGCACCACCGGGACCTCCTTCATCCGGCTGGGCCGCTACCTGCGCAAGGTCGTGCCCGCCGTCCATCGCGAGCTCAACAGCCCATCGTGACCGACGCCTTCTCGGCTCGGTCAGTCCTCCACGACGTGCTCGCGGAAGGACTCCCGTGACCGACCCCACCGGGCCTCGTCGAAGCGACCGTCGGGTCGGATGGCCGCTACGGCGGCCCGGGCCATGATGAGGGCGTGGTGGGTGTTGTCGTGGGCGAAGAGCCCCGACCGTCCCAACGTGGTCACGCCGTGGAGATCGTCCGCCCAACCCTCCAGCGTCGCGAGCCGCCGCGCGAACCCGTGCTCGTAGACGGGATAGACCGCGGGCAGGCGCCGCACCTGGACCGCACTCGCATGCAGCGTCGGGAGGTCGAAGTCGGTCACGGCCCGGTGCACCACGGCGCTGAGGCTCTGGGCGTCGGCCGTCCAGATCTCGTCGTCGACCGCACAGGGGATCTCGGCGCAGATGACGCTGCGATCCGACGGGTCCTGCGGGTTGTCGCGGTAGTTGGCCGGCTCGCTGATCCGGGTGATGGGCGTGCCGCCGCCGGGGAGGTAGTGCGCGTCATAGGCCGACCAGCGCACCGGCCGCTGCGCTGGTCGGTCGCCGCGGTGGGTCAGATAAATGAGCACCATGGCGCGGAAGTGGAGCCCGCGCGCTGCTTCGACCACCTCGGGTGGGGGAGGAAGGGTGGACAGCCGGGCGAGCAAGGGGATGGGAAGCGTGGAGAACACCTGGGGTGCCTGCCAGGTGCGACCGTCGGCGGTCCCGACGTGCACGGTGGGACCCGGTTCGATCGACGTGACGGTGACGCCGGTCTCGATGCGTGCGCCGGCAGCCCGGGCCGCGGCGTCCAGGGCCTCGACGATCTGACCGAAGCCGCGACGCGGATAGTTGAACGTCTTCCCTCGCGGGGCCTTCGACGTCGCTGCCGAAGCCGAGGCGCTGGGGTGGCCGACCTGTCGCAGGCTGCCGCGCAGCACGCGCAGCGCCACCTTCGGCACGGTGTCGGCACTGACCCTCACTCGCGCCTGCTCAGCGTCGATCTGCTCGCCGCTCAAGCCCCACAGCTTGCGGGCGTAGGGCTCGTAGAGCGTGTCGTAGACGGTGGGCCCCAGCGAGCTTCGCAGAGCCTGTGCGTACGACGACGGGCCGCCTCGGCGTCGTACGCGGTTGATCGGGCTGAGCACGACGTCTCCCGTCATGCGTGCGAGCCAGCCCGCAGGCATGGCGGTGGCGAGATCGCGGACCTGCAGGGGGAAGTGCACCCAGTGGTCGCCGAGACGTAGCCGTCCGTGGCGTGTCCGCACCTGCAGGTCCTCTCCCAGCAGGCCGGTCAACCGCTCCATCACGGCCGGCGGGGTGACCGGATGGAGGCGGTGACTTCCGTAGTCCACCCGCACGCCGTCGCAGTCGAAGCTGCCAGCCATGCCGCCCGTGCTCGACGCCCGCTCCAGCAGCACCACATCGAGGCCCCGCTCTGCAGCCTCCAGGGCGGTGGCGATCCCAGCCGGACCTCCACCGAGCACGATGACGTCGCAGGTGATGGGGGACATGGGCGGTGACGATACCGGCTGGACAAAAGGGCCGGAGGGCTTGGTAAGGTCTGCCTTATCCGAATTACGTCACACCACCATGACTTATGGAGAGCTCCGTGATCCTTCGCTCACGTCCCACCCTGGTCGCGCTTGCGATGACCGGCGCCCTGGCCCTGACCGCGTGCAGCTCCGACGACGGAGCAGGTGTGACCGATCTGGGGGCCGAGTCCGGCGACGCCGGATCCGGTAGCGGCTCGGGCAGTGGCTCCGACACCGGGTCGGGCAGCGGCAGTGGCTCGGACACCGGCTCCGGATCCGGGTCGGGTAGCGGTCTCGGTTCGGACCTGCAGTCCGAGTCCGACAACGAGCTCGTCACCTCGGCCGTGGCCGACTACCAGGTGTATGTCGTGGATCAGGTCGCGCAGACCCAGGCTGACACCACCGTGTTCACCGACGCCGTGCGCGCTGGTGACCTCGAGGCGGCCCGGGAGGCCTATGCGCCCTCGCGGGAAGGATGGGAGCGGATTGAGCCCATCGCCGGCCTGATCCCCGAGCTGGACGGCACCTTGGACTCGCGGGTCGATGACTTCGCCGGCCCCGAGGACCCGGAGTTCACCGGGTGGCATCGCCTGGAGTACCTGCTCTTCGAGCAGGAGACCACCGAGGGTGGCGCCGAGTTCGCCGACCAGCTCGACGCAGACCTCGCCACGCTGGCCGAGGAGGTCGAGACGCTCGACATCCCTGCGGCCGCGGTGCCGGTCGGTGCCTCGGAGCTGATCGAGGAGGTCTCCTTGGGCAAGATCACCGGTGAGGAGAACCGCTACGCCAAGACGGACCTGTGGGACCTGGGCGCCAACGTCGAAGGCGCGGAGTACGCCATCGAGCTGTTGAGCCCAGCCCTCCAGGAGGCCGACCCTGATTTGGCGGCGGAGCTGGACAGCGCCTTCGCCGACCTGGAGAGCACGCTGGAGCCGTTGCGCGAGGGTGAAGGTTGGGTGCTCTACTGCCTGGAGAACGACGAGTTCCCCTCCGAGCGTTGCCCCGACGTCACCGTGGATCCGTCGGTGGTCGACCAGCTGACGGCACAGACGGCCGCCCTCTCCGAGTTGACCTCCCAGGCGGCCGGTGCACTGGGTCTGGAGCAGTGACCGACGGCTGTCCGGTAGCCCATCAGGGGCCGGGTCGTCGAGGTTTCATCGCCGCCACCCTCGGCTCGGTCGGTGCGGCAGCGGCCCTGGTTGGGTGTAGTGCGGACCGTGGGGTCAGCACGTCCCCAGAAGGCTCAGCCGCTACTTCGGCGCCCGCCCGCGAGCCTGCCCGGGTGCCCTTCACGGGGATGCACCAACCAGCGGTGACCGCGATGCCCGTGCCGGCCCTGGCGTCGCTGTCCGCATTCCGGGTCACCGCCCGTGACCGGGACGAGCTGGCCGAGATGTTCAGCGCCCTCAGCGCGACCATC
>JBASAN010000272.1:0-4869 GCA_049650625.1 Ornithinimicrobium sp. | reverse complement strand
GACCAGGACAAGGTCTCGGTCTGAGCCCCGAGTCCTGACCGCCTGGACGAACACGACAGCGGGTGCGGCCCTGAACGGGGCGGCACCCGCGCTCGCGTATCGCCGCGGTGATTCAGGCGATACCCTGTGCGGGGCCCATCGCTCAGCAGTCCGCGGGTCCTGCGGCGCGCATCACGCGCGTAGCAACGTCATTCCACAAGTCAGAGGTGTATTAGTGCCCACGGGCAAGGTCAGGTTCTTCAATGAGGACAAGGGGTTCGGCTTCCTCGCCAGTGACGAGGGGCAGGACGTCTACGTCCACGCCAGCGCCCTGCCCAAGGGCGTCGAGGCTTTGCAGCGTGGCACCAAGGTCGAGTTCGACATCGCTCAAGGTCGCCGCGGTGACCAGGCGCTGAGCGTTCGGGTGCTCGACCCCGCCCCGTCAGTGGCCAAGACCATGGCCATCCGCGACCGCAAGCCGGCCGACGAGATGGCCGTCGTGGTGGAGGACCTGATTGCGGTGCTCGACCACGCCGGCGGTTCGCTGCGTCGGGGCAAGTATCCCGACGCCAAGGTCTCCGCGGCGCTGTCCAAGACGCTGCGGGCCGTCGCCGACCAGTTCGACGCCGGGGTCTAGGCGATGCCCGTGGTCAAGGACGACGCCACGCTCTTCGGCGCGATCGAGGTCGCGAGGCTCGCGGCGGTTGAGATCGCCGAGTCGGGTGCTGTCGGCGATCACCTGGGCGTCGAGATGGAAGCCGACCGCTTAGCCACGCACTACTTCGCCTGCACCGCTCCTGGGTATCCCGGTTGGCGCTGGGCTATCACGCTGGGGCGCCCCCCGCGCGGTCGGCGCCCGACCGTCTGTGAGACACATCTCGTGCCGGGGGAGGGGTCCCTGACCTCGCCAGAGTGGTTGCCTTACGCCGATCGACTCGCTCCCGGCGACATCGGGGCTGGTGACCGTACGCCCTACCTGGATGACGACCCCCTGCTCGTAGCCGGGTTCGAGGCCACCGGCGACGAGGACGTCGACGAGGTGGGATTCTTCGAGCTCGGCCTCGGCCGACCCCGAGTTCTGTCCGACCAGGGCCGTCGCCAGGCCGCTCAGAGGTGGTATGACGGGACCCATGGTCCCCGTGCCGAAGGGGCCAAAACGGCTCCTGCCCCCTGTTCCTCGTGCGGCTTCTTCGCTCCCATGGCCGGGGCACTTCGCTCGGTCTTCGGGGTATGCGCGAACGAGTGGTCGCCGAGCGACGGCTCAGTGGTCAGTCTGGATCACGGGTGTGGCGCCCACAGTGAGGTGGACGTCGAGAGCAAACCCCCGTCTCCCACCGATGAGCCGGTGCTCGATGACCTTGCCGTCGACCTGGTCGACCGCTGAACCGACCGGGCTCACGCCTGTGCGGCGTTGCCGCGGCCCCGCATGACGTACGTGTGACCGATCAGACCGACCACCAAAGCAGCGACCGGCACCCACGGCCACCAGGACCGTTCCCCCTCCGAGAGGGACGGCACGCTCCACAGGACCACCAGAGCCACAACCCACATCGCCAGCCCGATCCGGATCACGACGAGGGATCGGATCGGCGGTGTGCTGGGGATGATGCTGTGCTCCGGCATCCGTTCCCCATCGTCCACACCCATTGCGCCACTCTAGACACAAAGTAGAGGTATCCGGCATGGCAACGACTGTGAGCACCTCGGGTCCGTCTCGGGTGGACTCCTACTTCAAGATCAGTGAGCGTGGATCCACGCTAGGGCGCGAGATCCGTGGCGGCGTGGTCACGTTCTTCACGATGGCCTACATCGTCGTCCTCAACCCGCTGATCATCGGGACCGTGCCCGACGGCACCGGAGAGTTCTTGGCCGACGGAGACCTCGGCATGATCGCGGCGGCGACGGCCCTGGTGGCCGGTGTCATCACCATCGTGATGGGCGTCGTCGCCAACTTTCCGTTGGCTCTGGCCGCCGGCCTGGGGCTGAACGCCTTCGTGGCCTTCGGCATCGCGAACCTGGATGGGATGACCTGGGCCGACGCCATGGGACTGGTCGTGCTGGAAGGTCTCATCATCTTGCTGCTGGTGCTCACCGGCTTCCGGGAAGCCGTCTTCACAGTGATCCCCGCTCAGCTGAAGGTGGCGATCAGCGTCGGCATCGGCCTCTTCATCACCATCGTCGGGTTGGTTGACGCCGGTATCGTGCGCAAACCGGGCGGTGGCCCGGTTCCCTTGGAGCTGGGCGTCGGGGGCTCCTTGGCCGGTTGGCCCGCGCTGGTCTTCGTCATCGGCCTGCTGGCCATCGTCACGATGTGGGCCCGGCAGGTGCCGGGTGCCATCCTCTACGGCATCATCGGCACGACCCTGCTGGCGGTGGTCATCGAGGCGGTCTTTCGGGTCGGCACCCAGACGGACGAGACGGGGGAGATGGTCAACCCGACCGGCTGGGGGCTGACCGCCCCCCGGCTCCCGGACACGGTGGTGCAGGTGCCCGACTTCGGTCTGCTCGGGCAGTTCAACCTGTTGGGCTCCTTTGAGGCCATCGGCGCGATCTCGGTCTTCCTGCTGGTCTTCACGCTGATGCTCGCTGACTTCTTCGACACGATGGGCACCATGGTCGCGGTCGGCGCAGAGGGCGGGCTGCTGGACGAGCGGGGCAACCCGCCGAACACGCGGCGCATCCTGGTGGTCGACTCGTTGGCGGCCTCGGCCGGGGGAGCGGGCAGTGTCAGCAGCAACACGGCATACATCGAGTCGGCGGCCGGGGTCGGTGAAGGTGCGCGCACCGGTCTGGCCTCGGTGGTCACCGGCGTCCTGTTCCTGTTGGCGACGTTCTTCACCCCCTTGGTTGAGGTGGTGCCCTACGAGGCCGCCACGCCGGCGTTGGTCGTCGTCGGCTTCCTGATGATGCAACAAGTCAAGGGAATCGACTGGGACGATCTGGAGATCGCCTTCCCCGCTTTCTTGACGATCGTCCTGATGCCGTTCACGTACTCGATCACGGCCGGGATCGGCGCCGGGTTCGTGACCTACGTGGTGTTGCAGGTGGTCCGCGGCAAGGCCTCGGGGATCCGACTACTGCTGTGGCTGATTACAGCGCTGTTCGTCGCGTACTTCGCGATCGAGCCGATCCGCGACCTGCTCATCACCTCAGGGAATAGTTAGTCAGGCTAAATAGTTTGCCGGGGTGTGACCCCACCTTCCTCGCCATCCTCTGCGCCTGATTTCGAGCCTGAGGGGCAGCCTGGCACGTCGGCAGATCTGGCTGGATTGGCCCACGACCTGCGACTGGTCTGTATGCGGATCTCGCGTCGCGTGAGGTTCGAGGCGGCCAGTGAGGTCGCCTCGCACCAGTTCAGCGTCCTGGCACAGCTCAAGACCGAGTCGCTGACGCTGGGTGAGCTCGCTGACCGTGAGCAGGTCACGGCGCCCAGCATGAGCCGTACGGTGGCCGGCCTCGTCGAGCGTGAGCTGGTGACCCGCACCTCCGACCCCGCCGATGGACGCGTGGTGCTGCTGTCGCTGACCGAGTCGGGCTGGGACCTGCTGCGCCGGGAGCGAGCCCAGCGGGACGCCTGGATGGCAGCTCGTCTGGAAGGCCTCTGCGAGGTTGATCAGCAGATCCTGCGCGATGCCACGGTGCTGCTCTCCGCGGTGGTCAGCCGATGAGCGCGATGTTCGCCGCGCTCTCGGTGCGCAACTACCGGATCTACGCAGCGGGCGCTCTGATCTCGAATACGGGGACCTGGATGGGCCGGGTGGCGCAGGACTGGGTGGTGCTCACGGAGCTGACCAACAACTCCGCGCAGGCCCTGGGGATCGTGACGGGCCTGCAGTTCCTGCCCATGCTGCTGTTCGCGCCCCTCGGCGGCGCTCTCTCGGACCGATTCGCCAAACGCCGGATGATGTTCATCACGCAAGGAGTCATGGCGTTGACGGCCTTGGCCATGGGACTTCTCGTGCTCTCCGGAGGGATGCAGCTGTGGCATATGTACGTCTTGGCCTTTGTGCAGGGGGCCGCGGCGGCGATGGATGCCCCCGCTCGCCAGGCCATCGTCTCCGAGCTCGTCCCCCCGGAGCGGTTGACCAACGCCGTCGGACTGAACAGCGCCTCGTTCAACAGTGGCCGTCTCATCGGTCCTGCCCTCGCGGGCCTGCTCATCGCCTGGGTCGGCACCGGCCCCACCCTCCTGGTCAACGGCGCCACCTTCGTGGCGGTGATGATCTCGTTGGCCCTGCTCGACCCGGCACAGCTGCGACTCACCCCGCGCAGTCACGGGCGTGGACAGATCCGCGAGGGGGTGCGCTACGTGCGTGGCCGCCCGGACATCCTGCTCATCATGGCGCTGGTCTTCGTCCACGGGACCTTCGGCATGAATTTCCAACTGACCAACGCTCTGATGGCCACCGAGGTCTATGAGCGTGGAGTGAAGGAGTTCGGCCTCCTGGGGTCGGTGATGGCGATCGGCTCCCTCGGAGGGGCGTTGCTGGCAGCTCGACGTGAGCGTCCTCGGTGGCGGATGCTGCTCGGCGCGCTGGGGGCCTTCACGATCTGCACGTTGGCTCTGGGGTTCGCCCCCTCCTACACGACCTACGCCGTGCTGCTCATCCCCACCGGACTGGCCGCGTTGACGGTGATGGTCACCGCGAACTCCATGGTGCAGCTGAGCGTGGCCCCGCAGGTGCGTGGACGCGTGATGTCCCTCTACATGGCGGTCTTCTTCGGTGGGACGCCGCTCGGGGCGCCGATGATCGGCTGGGTCGGCGACGAGTTCGGCGCTCGCTGGACCATCTGGATCGCCACTGTGATGTGCGGTCTGGCGGTGACTGCTGCCACGCTGTACCTCATGCGTACCGACGACCTCCACGTACGACGAGGGCACTCTCTGGG
>JBASAN010000271.1:0-4019 GCA_049650625.1 Ornithinimicrobium sp. | reverse complement strand
GCTCTGCACCGTTTCGGTCGAGGGATCTGAGCGTCTGAGTGGGGATGGTGGCGCGCCGTCGATGCACGCCGGATGGTTTCGCGTTCACCCAAATCGATGACGGGTGTCGTCAGAGGCGACATTGAGGTCCTATCGTCCTCCGGGATGACCGACCAACACCTCGGGGCCAGTCGGTCCTCTCGTCACCGTGCCACGCGCGACGCCCGCACCCGGACCGACCTGGTTCGTGAAGGGGCGCGCTCGTGGCGAGGGCGGGAGGGCGGCCCCCGCCCGAAGGATGGACCTCGCATGTCTGCTCTCTCCCATGTCCCGCTGAGGCGGCTGCGCGCAGCCACAGCTCGATCGGCCGTGGCCCTGATAGGTGCCGCTGCCCTGTCGCTTCCACTACTGTCCGTCGGCGCACCATCGGCGGCGGCTCAGGGCCCCGATCTCGTCACGAACGGCTCGTTCGAGGCCGGCACCGCAGGTTGGCGCACCAACAGCTCCTCCACCACGCTGGACGGAGCCGCCGGAGGCGTGGACGGGTCGCGTTCTGCACGTCTAAGCACCCGAACCGGTGGTGTCGTCGTGCTGAACGACCTCGAGAACACGGTCCCGAGCACCCGGGCCGGCACCGCCTATCGGGCGTCGGTGGCCGTCCGTACCGACAACCCGGGTGCACGTGGACAGCTCCGGGTGCGTGAAGTCGGCTCATCGGTGACGTACCACGCCATCGACTTCTACCTCACCGGGACCGGCTGGACGCGCCTACAGCTCGACTTCACGGTCGCGGGCGGTGCCAAGCTCGACCTCAACGTGCTGGCGTGGGACACGCCCACCGACCGGAGCCTTTTCATCGATGCGGTCGGGCTCGCGGAGACTGACGCCGTCGCCCAGGACGAGCCCGCTGGTGACGTCGCGGGCCGGCTCAACAACGGCTGCGCCTACACCTCACGGGGCATCCCTGGGTGCGGCGCGTTCCTGGGTGCAGCCGTCGGCTCCAACACCGATCCTGCTGCCCGCGAGTCCCAGGTCGGTGCCGAGCTCGCCCTTCGCCGCACGTACTACTCGGGTGGACAGGTGGGCGCCGCGGTCGAGACCGCACGACGCGACCTGGCCCGGGGCAAGCTTCCCTGGATCAGCTTCAAGATGCCTTACTCCTGGCGCGACATGGCCAACGGTCGTGGTGACGCGTGGACTCGTGACCTGGTGGACCGTCTCGACACCCTCAAGGGACCCGTGTGGCTCGCCTTCCACCACGAGCCCGAGAACGAGGCGACCTATATCCAGGACTGGGTCAGCATGCAGGAGCACCTTGGCCCGATCGTCCGCGGGCGCTCCGACAACGTCGCCTTCACGGTGATCCTCATGGGGTGGCACCAGTTCTACGGCGCCGACAAGCTCAGCCTCGCGAACCTCTGGCCTCGAACGACGGTAGATGTGGCTGGCTTCGACACCTACAACCTGCAAGGTGCGCCCAGCAACGGGCGGATCCGGACCGAGCCCATGGACCTGCGGAGCCTGTACTTCGACAAGTTCAAGGCCTGGTCTCGCACCACCGGGGTTCCGTGGGCACTGGCAGAGACCGGGTACACCGACTACGCCGCGCAGCGTGACCCGGCGTGGCTCCGGCGGACGTTCCAGGACCTGCAGGACACTGGAGGCGTCGGGATGTCTTACTTCGACTCGGGTCTCCACAGCGACGCCGACTGGACGCTGTCGACCTCGGTGCGGCGCACCGACTTCGGAGCGGCGTTGCGTACGTCTGCGAGGCTTCCCAAGCTGGGCTAGGGCAAGATGCGCGCATCGCAGGCCGGGCGTCGGGTTCTCAACCTGTGCCCGGCCTGCGATGTCTACGATGTGATGACGGCGCCGCCCCCGGTGCACCGCACCGACCAGGAGTCCGTATTGATCACCGCCACGCCGCACGTCGACCGTGACCAGGCTGCCCGTCGGCGTCGCCGGACGACGGTGGTGGCGGGGGGGCTGCTGCTCACCCTGCTGCTCGCCACTGCGGGGTACATCCTGGGCGCGTCGCGATCGAGCGACGTGCGCGCAGAAGCGGTCGTCCTCGTCACGCCGCTCGTCGGGAACCCTTTCTCCCCAGACGGCCAGGGGGAGGACCTGTTGAACCTCCAGAGCGAGGCGCAGCTGGTGAACTCCGACGCAGTGGCGACCCTGGTCGCACGGCGCGGGGGCACCGCCCCCACGCCGGAAGGTCTTCTCGAGGGACTGTCGGTGGAGGTTCCGCCGAACACGCAGATCCTGACCATCGCTTACAGCGCGGCCGACGCCGGTGTCGCCTCCGAGAGGGCCCAAGCCTTCGCCACCGAGTACCTCAGGTTCCGTCAGGAGCGCGCCGAGGCTCTGCTCGCAGGGCGGAGCGCGGGCGTCGAAGGACAGATCGAGGAGCAGAATCGCCGGCTGCGACAGCTCGTCGCGCAACGGAGCTCGGCGCAGACTGACAGCCGCAGGCAGCTGCTGTCGACGCGTATCGACGCTGCCTCCGCCCAGATCGCAGCCTTGCGGGGGCAGCTCGCGCAGCTCGCCGTCGGGTCGATCGACCCTGGGCAGGTGGTCACCCCCGCGTCGGCGACCAGTGTGTCGAGCGCACCGCCGCTGGCTCTGGCGGGAGCCCTGCTCGGAGCGATCGTCGGCGCGCTCGTCGCGTTGCTGGCCGTTCGGCGCTGGTGGGGGCCTAGACCCGTGCGGCGAAAGGACGACCTCCTGCAGTGGGGGTTGCCCGTGATTGCCGAGGTGGACGCTGACCCCGCCGCGGAAGGGGCCGGGGCCCCCGTCGACGACCTGCGCGATCTACGAGCCTGGATTCTGGCCGAGATGGCCGCCGACAGTGGGTCGACCCTCGTCGTGCTCTCTCCGCTGCTGCACGGCAGGGCACGGAGCGCGGAGGCGCTGGGTGCCGTCATGGCACACGCCGCTGTGCGCACCATCGTCGTGCAGCTCGCGGCCGAGTCCCGCGGCGACGAGGGCTCCCACGGCCTCGCCGCCCTGCTTCGCCACGACCTCGACCTCGACCAGGTGCTCGTCGCCGCTGACGACGACCTCTGGCTCCTACCGCACGGTGACCGCGCGGAAGGCGGAGGGGAGCTTGCCGCGACACCTGGCCTGCGTCGCGTGCTCGACGAATGTGCTGCACGCGCCGACCTCGTCGTCGTTGCGGGCCCCCCACTCCACGGGCCCGAGGGCATCGCCTTGGTCGAGCGCGCCGACCTGCTCCTCGTCGAGGTCGATGAGGCCGTCCGCGCTGATCCGGGCGCTTCGTCCGCCGCGACGGCGGTTGTGGAAGCAGCCCGGTCCGTCGGCACGCGCGCCCGGGCGGTGTGGATCCGCCGCAGCGAGCTCGGCGGGTGACCGGATCACCGCCTGGGGCGCCGTCCTCGGCGCTCGGCCCCCAGCTCACGACGCTGGCTCGCGGGGGCGCGGTAGGTCTGGCTGGGGCGGTGGTCGCTGGTCTGGGAGGCTTCGCGCTGGCGCTCGCGGTCGCCAACCTCGTGCAGGTGTCGCAGGCCGGCACCTTCTTCACCGTCACCACCTTGTTCGTCCTGGCCGAGGCGACGTGCGTGCTCGGCGCGGACACGGGACTGGGTCGTTTCGCACTGCGGCTCGAGCGCGACGGGAGACCAGGAGAGCGCGCCTCACTGCTGCGCACCGCTTTTGTCCCGCCGGTCGTGCTCGCCGTCCTCGTCGGACTGGGGCTGCTGGTGGGTGCTCCGCTCGTGGTGCGGTCCCTGGGCGTCGACGAGTCCGCGACGACTGCCATCAGACTGCTCGGCCTCGGGCTCCCGGTGGCCGTGCTTGTCCAGCTGAGCCTGGCGAGCACGAGGGCGTACGGGTTGATGCGGCCCACGGCACTGACCGACAACCTCGTGCGCACGGGGGGCCAGCCGCTGACCGTCACTGCCGCGGCGTACCTCGGGGCAGGCCTGACGGGGCTTGTCGCTGCGTGGTTGGTGCCCTACCTCGCCGCGGCCGTCCTCGCGATTCTGCTCCTCCGCTCGGCGCTCGCGCGACGGCTCGAG
>JBASAN010000270.1:0-2520 GCA_049650625.1 Ornithinimicrobium sp. | reverse complement strand
GAGTACAAGCGCGTCAACGAGATCCTCCCCGTGCAGATGCGCCCGCACCCGCACGAGTTCGAGCTGTACTACGACATCTGAGCAAGAGGGGTCTCACCGCCTCTGACCTGCGCAAACGCGAATCCCTCGCCCGGCTTTCCCCCGAGTTCCCCCGGAACTGGAGGATCCGCCGGACGGGGGATTCGTCGTACCCGGCCGGACCGGCTGGTTGGCGGCCGGCGTGGCGGCACCCATGACCAGCCGTCGCCGGCCCGAACCGGCCATCTGTATCGGTCGCGTCGCGATCTTCGCACCGACCCGTGACGGCGCCTACTGGCGCCTACGCTGGACCGGCCTGGACGGCGCCCGCGCCGACACCTCCGGCGGCCGCGACCGGAAGGGCGCCGAGGCGAAGGCGCGCGAAATCGATGCCCGACTGGCACGGGCCGCCGGACAGCAGTCCACGACCACCCTGGGTGAGCTGTTCGACCTATACCTCAGCGAGGGGTGCAGCCCCTACAGCGGTCGCCCATGGCAGAACTCGACTCGCAACCAGATCGAGGACAACCTGGGCAGGGCGCTGCGCGGGCACCGGCACCGAGCCGCGATGGACGTGACCCGTGACCTTCTGGACCAGATGCGGGCACAAGCCGGGACGCCGCACATGGTGCGGATCAACACCACAGCCCTGAGGGCGCTCTTGCTTTGGGGTTACCGCCACTCCCCCAGCTTCTTCACCAGCGCCCAGGCCGAGCTGCTCCCGCCCCGGGTAGTGATGCCGGCCCCTGCCCTAAAGGGGACGCCGGCACCGACCCGGCGGGCCACCGTGCGGCGTGTGGGCCAGTCGGAGGCCTTTGTCCACGAGGAGGACGCACCCTCGGCCGCGCAGGTGCGGGCCTTGGCGCAGGCACTACAACAGCGCGTAGGACCCTGGGGTGCTCTCGCCCCGGAGCTGGCGGCGAACTGCGGTCCCCGCTGGGGCGAGCAGTTCCAGCTCCGCGCGGCCGACGTGCACTCAGACGGCTGCCCGCAGGCCCGACAGCCACACATCCACATCGACTGGGCGATCGATCCCGGCGCCACGGCCGGGACCGTCGGGGGGCGGCGCAGCCGACCGAAGGGCAACAAGACCAGGATCGCGCCGCTGCCCCGCACGTCGTTCACCGGGACGGCGCTGAGGGACATGGTCGAGGCCAGAGTCGAGGCGGCGCTGGCCGAACAACGCGCCGGCGCGAACAGCGAGGCGCTCCTGTTTCCGGCACCACGTGGCGGCCTGTGGTGGCACACCGCATTCGAGGCGGACGTCCTTCGCCCGGCCATGGTGGACGCCGACTGGCCACTACGGGTCTGGGTCGAGGAACGCGACGTCTGGGACCCCGTAACCGCCACCTACACCCGACGGAATCGGACGAGGACGCTGGCCGTACTCACCTGGCATGCGCACCGCCACCGGTTCGCGCGTATCGCAATCGACACCTTCGGCGCCGACCCCGGGATCCTGATGGCGCTCGGCGGCTGGGAGAACGAGCTCACGGTGGCGCACCGCTACTACCGGACCGGCCGCGAGCACACCGAGCGAGGCCTCGGCCTGTTCGCGGAAGGCGCGCCCTCGGCCTAACAGCCAGCGCTTGCTGCCTCGCACTTGCTGCATACAACTCTGCGGCGACTGCGCAAGTCGGAGGACCCGACACGGGTCATCCCCATGACTGAGACCGCAACCCAGCGCACCCGTCCGCCCCTCGAGCACGCCGGCGCCGTCCGCATCCTCAACCCGTGCACCAAGGGGTACTACCGGCTCAAGTGGACCGAGCCCGACGGCACGCTGGGCGACACCAGCGGCGGGAAGACCCTTGAGACGGCGCGAGCGAAGGCCATCAAGATCGACCAGCGTCTGTCCCTGGCAGTCGGCCCACTCGCCACGACCTCACTGCGGGACATGGTGGACCGGTTCATCGCCGAGGGCACAAGCCCCTACCCCAACAAGAGGACCCAGAAGCCGGAGAAGTGGAAGCCGGCCCAGAGGGAGAACCTGCGTAAAGCTCTTGCTCGATGCCTTCACGACCACGACAAGTTCCGGGCCATGGATCTGGACCTGGACCGCACGCTCGTGGATACCATGCGAGCACAAGGCGGCACTTACTCCGTCGTGCGCATCAACACCAGCGCCATGCGCGCCCTCCTGACCTGGGCAGGGAAGAAGAAGTACATCTCCTGGAAACAGGCTGAGATGCTGCCTCGAGGGGCGTTGATGCCTGACCCGGCCTTCCCCCGCACGAGTGTCCTCATGGAGCGGGCGAACTCCGCGGCCCGCATCCGGCAAAACGGCGCCCACCACCTGTACATCCGCGACGAGGACGCCCCCAGCGCGGAGCAAGTCGTAGCTCTTCGCCATGAGATGGCCACACTGGTGCCTGCCTGGGGCGCCCTCGCCCCCGAGTTCGCTGCAAACACTGGCGCGCGATGGGGAGAACAGTTTCAACTCACCGCCGACGACATCTGCATCGACGGCTGCGCCGAGGATCCCTCAACGCACGCCCACGT
>JBASAN010000269.1:0-2421 GCA_049650625.1 Ornithinimicrobium sp. | reverse complement strand
CCTCAAGCTGCTCAGGGCTGCCACGGTCCGTACACGTCTTCACTGGTCCTCGACAGTGCCTGGCACAGGGTCGGCACCGCGACGTTGAGCGTCTCGGCCATCGCCCGCACCGTCAACGGCACGAGGTATGACGCGTTCGTCCGACCGCGATGCGGGCTCGGCGTGAGGTAGGGCGCGTCCGTCTCCACCAGCAGGAGTTCGGTGGGCACCACCGACAGGGCGTTGCGCAGATCTCGCGCGTTCTTGAAGGTGACCGTCCCAGCGAAGGATAGGAAGTATCCGCGACGCACACACTCCCGAGCCATCGTCATATCCCCGGAGAAGCAGTGCAGCACGGTGCGATCGGGAGCGCCCTCCTCCTGCAGGATCCGTAGGACGTCGTCGTGGGCGTCACGGTCGTGGATCTGCAGCGCAGTGCCGGTGCGCTTCGCGATCTCGATGTGAGCGCGGAAGGACTCGTGCTGCGCCGCCATACCCTCCGGCCCGGTGCGGAAATAGTCCAGGCCTGTCTCGCCGACGACCCGGATGCGCGGATGCTGGGCGTAGCGCTCGATTTCCTCCAGGGCCTCGCTGAGCTCGCCGTTCTGTGCCAGCTCGGGCGCTCCATTGGGGTGGATGGCGACTCCCCCGAGGAGCTCGGGATGCTGGTCGATCGCCTGCAGGGTCCAAGCGGCACTCGGTCGGTCACAGCCGATCTGGACGATCCGGTCGACGCCCACCGCCTTGGCCGCCGCCAGGGCGTCCGCGACCGAGGTCGGTGCGTCGTCATCGCGCGAGATGTCGAGGTGACAGTGGTTATCCACGACCGCGATCGGCAACGGGTCGGGCGCAGGTGGAGAAGGCTCGCGAGACGACATACCCAGAGTCTGCGGGATCAGACCGGGACGTCGACGGTCAGCCCGAGCCGCGCCCGTTCCTCGTCCGCGACAGACGGGTCGAGTTTGGTGAAGATCGGCGACGGTTTGGCCACCGGGGCACCCACGACGACGGGGCGGTGCCGCCACGGTGGCATCGCGCTGTAGTCGCCGGTGATGATCGGGTAGGTCGCCCGGTCGGGCTCGTCGAGGTCGTGCACCTCCTCGATGTGGGGCATTGGCATGAAGTCGCCCTCTCCGCCCAGCGCCCGGTGGACCGCGTTGGAGGAGTGGGGCAGGAACGGGCTCAGCATGGTGTTGAGATCCACCACCGCTTGGGCCAGGACGTGCAACACGGTATGCAGACGCTGCTGCTGGTCCTCCCCCTTGAGCTTGAACGGCTCCGTGGTCGAGACGTAGGCGTTGGCCTCCCCCACCAGTCGCATGGCCTCGGCCAGTGCAGAGCGTTGCCGGTGGCCTGCGATGTGCCCGCCGATGGTGCCGAAGCCACCCGTGATGGCCTCCATCAGCGCTTCGTCGACGGGTTCCAACTCCCCCGCCTGCGGGATGGAGCCCACGTTCTTGGCGATCATCGAGGCCGTGCGGTTGACCAGGTTGCCCCAGCCGGCCACCAGCTCGTTGTTGGTCCGCTTGACGAACTCGGGCCAGGAGAAGTCGGAGTCGCTGTTCTCGGGAGCGGCCGCGGACAAGAAGTAGCGCAACGCGTCGACCTGGTAGCGCTGCAGCACGTCGTTGACGTAGATCACCACGCCGCGGCTGGAGGAGAACTGTCGACCCTCCATGGTCAGGAACTCGCTGCTGACCACCTCGGTCGGCAGCTGCAGGTCACCGAACGGCCCGACCTCGCCGCCGCGCGAGCCTTGACCGTTGTGCGCCAACAGCTCAGCGGGCCAGATCTGGGAGTGGAAAGTGATGTTGTCCTTGCCCATGAAGTAGTAGGACAACGTGTCGGGGTCGTTCCACCACTCGCGCCACCGCTCGGCGTCGCCCTGGCGGCGGGCCCACTCGATCGAGGCCGACAGATAGCCGATGACCGCGTCGAACCAGACGTAGAGCCGCTTGGTCGGCTCCTCGCGCCAGCCGTCCAGCGGGATGGGGATGCCCCAGTCGATGTCACGGCTCATCGCCCGGGGCTTGATCTCCTCCAGGATGTTCTGGCTGAACTTGATCACGTTGGTGCGCCACAGCCCCGACGCCGCACGGTCGTCGAGCCACTCGCCCAGCGCATCGGCCAAAGCCGGAAGGTCGAGGAAGAAGTGCTGGGTCTGCACGAACTCCGGGGTCTCCCCGTTGATCTTGCTGCGGGCGTCGATCAGGTCGGTGGCATCCAGCTGGTTGCCGCAGTTGTCGCACTGGTCACCGCGCGCCTCGGCATACCCGCAGATCGGGCAGGTGCCTTCGATGTAGCGGTCCGGGAGCGTGCGACCGGTCGAGGGGCTGATCGCAGCGAAGGTCGTCTGCTCGATCATGTAGCCGCCGGCGTGGACGGCCAGGAACATCTGCTGCGCGACCTCATAGTGGTTCACCGTGGTGGTGCGGGTGAACA
>JBASAN010000268.1:0-4627 GCA_049650625.1 Ornithinimicrobium sp. | reverse complement strand
GCGGCGGTGAATGGTCGCGTTCGTAGAAGCCAGCGGTGGAGCACAGCGCCGTAGAGCAGTTCGACGGCCTCCTGCGGGTCAGCGATGCCTCCGCGAGCTAACCGGGCGGTGACTGCGTTGAGCTGAGGGCCGAGAAGACGGGTCGACATCTCGGAAGCGAGCCGATCGTCGCTCTGGATCTCCGCCGCGATCGCGCGGAGCAACTTGTCCATGGGCGGGTTGGTCATCTCTTCAACCGTGGCCAGTATCAAGACCTCGAGATCAGCAGCAAGGTCACCGGTCTCTGGAATTTCGACTTCCGCGCCTCCGCTTCGCTCAAGCAACGCGTCGAAGAGGACAGCGGACTTCGAGGGCCACGATCGGTAGAGCGTTTGCTTGCTCACCCGGGCCTGGTAGGCAATGCCCTCCATCGTTAACTGTCCATAGCCGTTGTCGACAACAAGCTGTAACACGGCCGCATGCACGCGAGTACGTGTGCTGTCGCGGGCCATGTCGCCATGCTGGCGCAAACGAGACGGTCCGTCCAGTTTCAGTTATGGTGAGCCAATGAACTCGAATCAGACCTGGCTAGTCACCGGCGCAAACCGTGGGCTTGGGAGAGCGTTGGCAGAGGCAGCCTTGGATGCCGGTCACTCGGTGCTCGCCACCGTGCGGGGCGCCCACAACCTCGCCGAGCACGAGCGCCTGGTGGTGCACCAGCTCGACGTGCGCGAACACGACCAAGCCCGAGAAGTTGTGGCCCGGGCCGTCGCCCAGTTCGGAGGCTTGGACGTGTTGGTCAACAACGCTGGCTACGGCCTCATTGGTGCGATCGAGGAAGTCGACGAGCGCGAGGCTCGGGAGATCGTGGACACCGATTTGTTCGGTGCGTTGTGGCTCAGCCAGGCAGCGGTCTCGGTCATGCGCGAACAGGGCGCCGGCGACATCGTTCAAATATCCACCGTTGGAGCGGTCGGGACTATGCCCACGATGGGGCTCTACAACGCCGCAAAGTGGGCGCTCGAGGGGTTCAGTGAGGCTCTCGCGGCGGAGGTTCGAGACTTCGGCGTACGTGTGACGCTGGCAGAGTTGGGGGAAATCGACACAGAGTGGGCCACGACCAGCATGCGGTTCAGCGCCCCACACCCGGCCTACGACGAACTCAGAAGCAGTCTCTTCGGGACCCCCGAGGTGCCATGGCCTGCCGACGGGACCGGTGGCGGTACTTCGCCACGCGACGCAGCGGCCGCAATCCTGGCCCACGTGGCCGACTCGACCGACACGAGGTTGCGACTCCTGGTGGGCGACGACGCACCTGCACAGGTATTCGCAGCACTGGAGAACAAGCGCCTCGACTACGAGGTCGACCCACGTTTCGCCGCGCTCCACTGAACTGAAGGATCGCTGACCGGGATGGTCTGGGCGGGCGTGGTGCGGCCGCTGGCCGCGGCTGGTCGGTCAGTTCAACGCCGGTCCTCTGCGCTGAGGTGTTGGCGCGGCCAACCGGCGAGGTCGCGAAGCATCTGGCGGTCGTGGGTGGCGACGACGACAGCGGCTCCGGTGGTGCCCAGGGCGTGGGTGAGCTCATCGACGAGGGTGGCCGAGAGGTGGTTGGTCGGTTCGTCGAGCAGGACGATGTCGGGGCGGTCAGTCAACTCGAGGGCCAGGTGGAGGCGTCGGCGCTGGCCCTCGGAGAGCCGTGTGACGGGGGTACGCAGCGCCTCCCGGTCGAGCAGGCCGAGAGTGCCCAGTCCGACGACGTCCCCGCGCGATGCCGTGAGCTGTGCGATATGACGCTCGTAGACCTCTCGGGCGGTGGCCCGCGGGTCGGTATCGAGGTCCCACGCCGGGACCTCCTGCGACAGGAAACCGAGGCTTGCAGCTGGGTTGCGGGTCGCGTGCCCGATCGTGGGTTCGATGCGCCCGGCGAGGACGTCCAGCAGGGTGGACTTACCGGCGCCGTTCTCGCCGGTGACCACGAGCCGGTCGCCGGCGTGCAGGTCGACGGTGACCGGGTGGTGCAGGCGGCCGGCCACGGTGACGCCGTCGGCGGTGAGCAACCGGGCGCCGGCCCGTGCTCCGAGGTCGGGCCAGCGCAGCACCAGCGGTGGTGGGGGCACGGTGATCTCGTGGGCCTTGAGCGCCGCCTGCTGACGGTGCAGTGCTTGGACGACTCCGGGTGCCCGGGACTGGCGCTGATGCTTGCCGGTGCCCTTGTCCGGGCGCCATCCGGTACTCAGACGGTCCTGGGCCTCGGCGACGGCTCCTCGGAGGCGTCGGCGCTCGTCTTGCTGCTCGGCGTGCTCGGCGGCCCACCGCTGACGGTGACGCGTTCGGGCTTGCTGCCAGGCGTCGTAGCCGCCGGCGTAGAGGACTGGGACTCCGTCGCGGCTGGGGTCGAGGTCGAGGAACTCCTGCGCGATGTCGGCCAGCAGCGCCCGGTCGTGGCTGACCAGGGCCAGACCGCCGTGGTGCTCGCGTAGCTGGTCGGTGAGGAACGCCAGGCCCGCGGCGTCGAGGTGGTTAGTGGGCTCGTCCAGCAGCAGCATGTCGTAACGGGCGCCGAGCAGGCAGGCCAGACGCACCCGGTAGCGCTGCCCGACCGACAGAGTGTCCAGGTGCCGGTCGCGGTCGGTGCAGGCCCCAAGGGCCTCCAGGGCGATATCGACCCGCCGTTCGGCGTCCCAGGCGTCCATGCGCGTGGCTGCCTCGAGTGCCGCGACGTAGCGGTCGTCAGCGCCGGGAGCGCCCTCGACGAGCCCGGCGGTGGCTTCTTCCATCGCGGTTAGGGCCGCGATCGATGCGTGCGGCGCCGCAGAGGTCAGGGTGGCGACTGTCGTCCCAAGTGCGGCGTCGAGCTCCTGGCGGGTCATGCCGACCGTCCCGGACCGGGTCACGGTGCCGTGGTCGGGGGTCAGCAGCCCGGCCAGGACGTGCAGCAGCGTGGTCTTGCCGCGGCCGTTCTCGCCGACGACGGCCAGCCGCGATCGGGAGGAGACGGTGACCGTGACGTCGGTCAGGACCGGCCGTGCGCCCCGGGTGAGGCTGACCGCGTCGGCGCGCAGATGAGCGCTATCACCGGCCGAGAGCGCGTCGGTCGGGCCGACGTCGATGAGGGCAGAGGTGGACGGCAGAGGTGTAGAAGATGCGTCAGACAAGGGGGTGCTCCGCAGCTCAAGGTCGAGCCGGGCAGCCAGCAGTGGCCGCCCGGCGAGGAACCGGACCGGCTGGCGCGAGTCGAGTTAGGAGGGCGCCGCCGTCAGCGGACGACGCGCACCTTTTGCGACCAGAGGCCGCACGCTGCAGAACACATACCCCGGACGCTAGCACCGGCCCTTCCCCGGACCTCCTGCCCGACCACGCACCACGTCCCCTACGTCGAGGCATTCCACCTGCTCGCCCGCGAACCCACCTGGTCGGCCGAAGTGCTTGCCGGCGACGGCGCCCACCCCGCGGCTGCCGGCTACCAACGGCTCACCGAGATCATCTTCGAGACGTGGTGGACGTGGCTGTCGCGCTGACGGATGGCCGGCACGCTCCGCGAGCCCATGAGTCAGCCCCGCGTTCATGGACATGCCGAAGTCGGATGTGTGGGAGCATTCGTCCATGAACTGCAACTGCATCGCAGCCGGGCGCATCCGCCGCTCCTGAGCGGCGAGCCCCTTTCTCCGGCTAGCCGCTTCAACGCCCTCAGTTCGACATGCACAGCATGTCGAACTCGTCGCCTTGAAACGGAGCAGCAGCATATCCAAGTCTCAGCACACCGGCGCACCAACCATTCGACCCTTGGAGTCCAGCGACCTCGATGCGGTCCTTGACCTCTCGATCGCCGCCTGGCAACCAGTCTTCGACTCATTCGCCGCGATCCTCGGCTCCCCACTGTTCGACTACCTCCACCCGCCGGACTGGCGCACCTACCAACGGGCCAACGTCCGACGGACCTGTGAGGACGATGAGATCGACGCGTTCGTCGTCGTCGCTGACGACCGGGCCGTCGCGGGGTACGTCGCACTTGCATACGATCTCGAGCTGCGCATGGGCGTCGTCGAGCAGATTGCGGTCCACCCTGCCCAACAGCGTCACGGGTACGCCCAGGCCCTGATGGAGTTCGCCACCGAACAGTTCCGCAACAAGCAGCTCGTCGTCGCCAGCGTCGGAACGGGCGGCGACCCCGGACACGCCCCAGCACGCGCCCTGTACGAGGCGGCCGGCTTCACGCCACTGCCCCTCGTCGCCTACTACAAGCCGCTCGCTGAGGACTGACCCTCTCAAACGCGTCTGCCCGGCTCGCAGTGATACGCCGGGCCGGGCAGAGGCGCCGACAGAAGCACATAGAATTGGTTCGATTGGGAGCCACCGTTGGCCAACGCTGCCGCGCTTCGACGATGGCTAGCGCTCCGGACATGCCGCACTTAGCGCGGGCTGTCGGGCGTCCCGTAGATGGAACGTGAACCGGGACATTAGTTCGCCGGCTGAGGAGTTCGCGGCGCCCCGGGGTTCCGTATCACCTGTCCGATGACCTTCCCGGGAACGGGGCCTGTTGCGGGGCACCGGTCGGCGGCCGCGGCGCTTTTCGCGAGCGGGGCCGCGATGTGGTTGCCCTGGACTGTCACCGGGTGGGCCCTGACGTGGTCGCGCCGGTGTCGCG
>JBASAN010000267.1:0-9721 GCA_049650625.1 Ornithinimicrobium sp. | reverse complement strand
CCGCAGGTGGACCCGCGATCCAACGCCGGCCGCTCATCTTCAGGGGCGCTGGCCCTGAAGACCTACGTGGTGGACACTTCCGTCCTGTTGTCCGATCCCAGGGCCATGCTCCGGTTCGCTGAGCATGCGGTCGTGCTACCCGTGGTGGTGATCACCGAGCTGGAGGCCAAGAGACACCATCCGGAGCTGGGTTACTTCGCTCGCGAGGCGCTCCGGTTGCTCGATGACCTTCGAGTCGCGCACGGTGGACTGAGCGCGCCGGTGCCGGCGAACGACGAGGGCGGCACCATCCACGTGGAGCTGAACCACACCGACGTGCAGTCGCTCCCCGCGGGTTTCCGGCTCGGTGACAACGACACGCGGATCCTGGCGGTGGCGGCGAACCTGGCGGCCGAGGGCCGAGATGTCACCGTGGTCAGCAAGGACCTGCCGATGCGGGTCAAGGCCTCGGCGGTGGGTCTGGACGCACAGGAGTACCGCGCGGAGTGCTCGGTCGACACCGGTTGGACGGGCATGGCTCAGCTCGACGTCGACGACGAGCAGATGTCCACGTTGTATGAGACGGGGCGGCTGACCCATCCGGACGCCGCAACGATGCCCTGCCACTGCGGCCTGACGATCTTCGGGACCTCAGGGAGCGCTTTGGGGCGGGTCGGGCCGGACGGCACGGTGCGGTTGGTCCGCGGTGACCGGGATGCCTTCGGGCTGCACGGGCGGTCTGCGGAGCAACGGATCGCTCTCGACCTACTGCTCGACCCCGACGTGGGCATCATCAGCCTGGGCGGTCGAGCCGGCACCGGCAAGAGCGCGTTGGCCCTCTGCGCCGGTCTCGAGGCCGTGATGGAACGCCGTCAACACCGCAAGGTCGTCGTCTTTCGTCCCCTGTATGCGGTCGGAGGGCAGGAGCTCGGCTATCTGCCCGGGTCGGAGAACGACAAGATGGGCCCCTGGGCCCAGGCTGTCTTCGACACGCTCGGCGCGGTGGTCAGTAAGGAGGTCGTGGAGGAGATCGTCGCTCGCGACCTGCTGGAGGTGCTCCCGCTCACCCATATCCGTGGGCGCTCATTGCACGACGCGTTCGTCATCGTCGACGAGGCGCAGTCCCTGGAGCGCAATGTCCTGCTGACCGTTCTGTCGCGCATCGGCCAGAGCTCTCGAGTCGTCCTGACCCATGACGTGGCGCAGCGTGACAACCTTCGGGTCGGCCGTCACGACGGAGTGGCTGCCATCATCGAGCGCCTGAAGGGGCATCCGCTGTTTGCGCACGTCACCCTGCACCGCAGTGAACGGAGCCCCATCGCCGCGCTGGTGACGGAGATGCTGGAGGGCGACGCGGGCTGAGAAGACTTCTGTGACCTTGCCCACGATCGACCCTTTTGGCTTGCCCTCGACGGTGTGCTAATGGCACGGTGGAACCACTTGGTCACAGAACGATAACGCTCGCGTTGACCCGGTCCGCGAGAGTGGCCCCACCCCAGATGTACACCGGAGGTAACTTTGCCCAACGAGACGTCCACTGAAAACGTTTTCAACGATGCTGAGGCTGTTGACGTGCGCGCCGACACTGTGTCGTTCGACAACGCAGCTTCGGGTCGCCATCGCGGAGCAGCATTCGCCAAGCACCCGGCCACCATGGTCACTGCCGTGATCGCGGCAGGCTCGGTCGCTTTGGCCGGCTACACGGCATTCGGCTCATCGCAGGGCTGGCAGAGCGAGCAGCTCCGGGCCGGCATCGAGCAGAGCGCTCCCGTCGTGGCCGACTCCGTCATGACCGGTGTCGAGGGCTCGGAGCCCCTGGCCGACGTGGCCACCAACTCCGAGCGTCTGGACCAGGCCGTGTTGAGCGCCTCCTCGATGCAGTCCTCGCAGAAGGCCGGTGCCGCCGGAGCCGAGGTCGCTGCTGAGCAGGCGGAGAAGATCGCTGCCGAGAAGAAGGCGGAGGAGGAGGCCAAGGCTGAAGCTGAGGCTGCTGCTGAGGCGGAAGCACAGGCGCAGGCGGAGGCCGAGGCTGCTGCGGAGGCGGATGCACAGGCCGCAGCGAGCAGTGAGCGTGAGTCGCAGAGCCAGGCGGCCTCGCGGTCCGAGGAACGATCCGCCCCCGAGGCCTCCGCTGAGGCCGAGCCCGCACCGGAGCCGGAGCCGGAGCCTGCACCCGCCCCGGTGTCCTCGGGTGACCCGCGTTCGATCGCTCGCTCGATGCTGAGCAGCTACGGCTGGAGCGGCGACCAGTTCGGCTGCCTCGACTCGTTGTGGGCCAAGGAAAGTGGCTGGAACCCTTCGGCGGCGAACCCCTCCTCGGGTGCCTACGGCATCCCACAGTCCCTGCCTGGCTCGAAGATGGCCTCCGCGGGCTCTGACTGGCGGACCAACCCGGCAACCCAGATCAAGTGGGGCCTGGGCTACATCAGCAGCGTCTACGGCAGCCCCTGCGGCGCCTGGTCGCACAGCCAAGCCAACAACTGGTACTGAGTTCCACCTCGTACGACGCGAACGAGAGCGGCCCGGACGTTTCCGGGTCGCTCTCGGCGTTTGTATCCCATGTCTTGACACCCGTGCCACACCAGTCACACTTTGTCGGTGACGAATACCGCAGCCGAGGTGGCCTCAGACGTCAGTGACCACCCGGCGCTGGAGATGCTGGCCCGAGCGGGCTATGCCGTCAACGGCTTGCTGCATCTGCTGATCGCCGCGATCGTCGTGCGGATCGTCGTCGGTCAGGGCGGCGAAGCGGACCAGTCGGGTGCCCTCCAAGCGGTGGCCGGCGCGCCGCTGGGCGGGGTCATGCTGTGGATCGGCACGGTCGGCTACGTCGGGCTCGCGATCTGGCAGGTCCTCGATGCCGTCACCGGCTATCGCCCGGGCGGGGACGCCGCATCCGCTGCCGATCGTGCCAAGGATCTGGCCAAGGCGGGGGTGTATGCGGTGTTGGCGTGGACCACCTGGCGATTCGCGGCCGGCGGGAGCACCGACAGTGGAGAGAGCACGGCGGACTTCACCACGGCCTTGATGGGCGCACCGCTGGGCCAGGCCTTGGTGGCAGCGGTCGGAGTAGCCGTGCTCGGCGTCGCCGGCTACCACGCGTGGAAAGGCATCAGTCGAGGCTTCCTCGACGACCTCGAGGACAACGCCGACGGCACGTTGGGCCGCGCCGTGATCGTTGCCGGTTCTGCGGGCTATCTCGGCAAGGCCCTGGCTCTGGCCATCGTCGGCGGATTGTTCGGCTGGGCGGCCTGGACGACCGATCCCCGGGAAGCCAGCGGGCTGGACGGCGCCGTGCAGACCGTGTCCGGCAGTACGGGAGGGTCCGTGACCCTGGCGGTCATCGCCGCAGGGTTCGTGGCCTACGGCCTGTACAGCTTCGCCCGGGCTCGCTACGCGCGGTTGTGAGGACGAGCCATGCTCAGCACGTCGAGGGCGTCGTCCATCTGCTCCTGGGTGAGGTCGCCCCGCTCGATGTGACCTCGCGAGACGACGACGTCGGCGATGGTCTGCTCGGTGGCCAGTGACTCCTTGGCCACCTTGGCCGCGTTCTCGTAGCCGATCCAGCGGTTCAGGGGCGTCACGATCGAGGTCGAGCTCTGTGCCATCTCGGCACATCGTTCGACGTTGGCCTCGATGCCGTCGATGACGGCGTCAGCCAGCGCTCGCGAGGTCGTGCTGAGCAACGTGAGCGACTCCACGATGCACGCCCCCATCACGGGCAGCATCACGTTCAGCTCGAACGCCCCGGAGGCTCCCGCGACGGTCATCGTGGTGTCGTTGCCCATGACCCGGGCACAGGCCATGACGGTGGCCTCCGGGATCACCGGGTTGACCTTGCCTGGCATGATGCTCGACCCGGGTTGCAGGTCCGGAAGGCGGAGCTCACCGAGACCGGTGCGTGGTCCTGACCCCATCCACCGCAGGTCGTTGCAGATCTTGGTCAGTGACACCGCGACGATCTTGGCCGCTGCAGATACCTCGACCAAGGCGTCCTGAGCCGACTGCGCCTCGAAGTGGTCCGCGGCCTCCTGCATGGGCAGTCCGGACTCCTCGGACACCACGGCCAGCACCCTCGCGGCGAACTCCGGGTGCGCGTTCAGGCCCGTGCCGGCTGCGGTGCCCCCCAGCGGCATCTCGCGAGCATGCGCGGCTGCGGCCGCGATGCGCTCGCGGCCCAGCTCGATCTGGCGGGCGTATCCGGCGAACTCTTGGCCCAGGGTGACCGGCACCGCGTCCATCAGATGGGTCCGGCCGGCCTTGACCACATCGCGCAGCTCGTGCGACTTGGTCTGCAAGGCCCGGTGCAGATGCTCCAGGGCCGGGTCCAGAGCCTCCTGGGTGAGCCTCAGAGCCACCATCCGCAGTGCACTCGGGAAGGTGTCGTTGCTGGACTGACCCGCGTTGACGTGGTCGTTCGGGTGCACGGCGACACCGGACTGGGTGCTGGCCAGACGGGCGATGACCTCGTTGACGTTCATGTTGGTGGAGGTCCCGGACCCGGTCTGGTAGATGTCGATCGGGAAATGGTCGTCGTGGAGCCCCTGCGCGACCTCGGCGGCTGCGGCCTCGATGGCCTCGGCGACCTCTGGTTCGATCACCCCGAGGTCGGCGTTCACCTGGGCAGCGGCTCCTTTGATCTGGGCCAACGCATGCACGATGGCGGGGGGCATCACCTGGCCGGAGATCGGGAAGTTCGCGATGGCCCGGGCGGTCTGGGCGCCGTACAGAGCTTCGACGGGGACCTGAACCTCGCCCATGGAGTCGTGCTCGGTGCGCAGTTCTGAGGGTTGCCGATCGTTCGGTGAGGAGGAGTTCATGACACCAGTTCTACCCCAGGGCGGCGTTCTCGCCACCCACCGGCGGTCGTGCTTGAGACTCAGAGTCGGCGTAGTCGGACGCGACGCACCGAATGGTCCTCCCCCTTGGACAGCACCAACGTGGCCAGGCTGCGCGTAGGCAGGATGTTCTGTCGCAGGTTGGGGGCGTTGATGGCTTCCCAGATGTTGTCCGCCAAGTCCCGCGCCGCGTCGTCGGACAGGCTCGCGTACCGGTGGAAGTGCGACTCCGGCTGGGCGAAGGCGGTCTCACGCAGTCGCAGGAAGCGCCGGGTGAACCACTCCTTGATGTCGTCGACGTGTGCGTCGACGTAGACCGAGAAGTCGAAGAAGTCGCTGACGGCCATACCCGTCTGCCCTCCCACCTTGGGTTGGGGGCGCTGCAGCACGTTCAGGCCCTCGACGATCAGGACGTCGGGGGAGCGGACGACGACCTGCTCGTCCGGGACGATGTCGTAGGTCAGGTGGGAGTAGACCGGAGCGACCACCTCGGTCTTGCCGGCCTTCACCTCGGCCACGAAACGCAAGAGCGCGCGACGGTCGTACGACTCCGGGAAGCCCTTGCGGCTCATCAGGTCCTGCTCCTGCAGGACCCGGTTCGGATACAGGAAGCCGTCGGTGGTGACCAGCTCGACGGAGGGTGCAGAGTCCCAGCGGGAGATGAGCTCCTTGAGGATTCGGGCGGTCGTCGACTTCCCGACCGCGACGGATCCGGCGACGCCGATCACGAACGGAGTGCGCGCCTTGCCTTCGCTGAGGAAGTCGGTCGTCACCTGGTGCAGGTCGGTCGTCGCCTGCTCGTAGAACTCCAACAACCGGGACAATGGCAGATAGACCTGCTCGACCTCCCCGAGGTCCAGGCGGTCCTCCAATCCCTGCAGCCGCTCCACGTCTGCGGCGTTCAGCTCCATCGGATAGTGGTCCCGCAGCCGAGCCCACGCGGCTCGGTCGAGCTCGACGTACGGCGAAGGCAGGCTTTCCGGCGTCGTCGGCATGAGCGTCATTGTGCCCGTGATGAGGACGAAAACGGATTAGGGTGGCGGGCATGTGTGGAATCGTCGGATACGTGGGACCCGTTGCGAGCGAGAAGGCTCTCGAGGTCGTGATGGAGGGGCTCGGCCGAATGGAGTATCGGGGGTACGACTCAGCGGGGGTGGCTCTGGTCGCCGACGGTGAGGTGGTGACCCGCAAGCGAGCCGGAAAGCTGACCAACCTGAAGTCGGCGCTGGCGGAGCACACCCTGCCGATGGCGGCGACGGGCATCGGTCACACACGCTGGGCCACGCACGGTGGGCCCACCGACGCCAACGCCCACCCGCAGCGTGGGGGAGCGGACGGCAAGCTCGCCCTGGTGCACAACGGGATCATCGAGAACTTCCACGGGCTCCGCACCGAGCTGGTCCAGGACGGCGTCGAGTTCACCTCCGAAACGGACACCGAGGTGGTTGCGCACCTGCTCAGCCGCGCCTACGACGCCACCGGTGAGCTCACCGAGGCGATGCGCACGGTGGTGAGTGAGCTCGATGGCGCCTTCACGCTGTTGGCCGTGCACGCTGACGTGCCCGACACCGTGGTAGCCGCCCGGCGTAACTCCCCCCTCGTGGTGGGCCTGGGCGAAGGCGAGAACTTCCTCGGGTCCGATGTCGCCGCGTTCATCGGCCATACCCGCCGGGCCCTGGAGCTCGGCCAGGACCAGATCGTGACGATCAGTGCGGACTCCTACGCCGTGATCGACTTCGACGGCACCCCCAGCGACGGCAGGGCCTACGAGGTCACCTGGGACGCGGCGGCAGCGGAGAAGGGTGGCTTCGACACCTTCATGGAGAAGGAGATCTACGACCAGCCTCAGGCCGTTCGGGACACTTTGCTCGGCCGGACGGACGAGACGGGCGCTTTGGTGCTGGATGAGGTCAACATCTCCGAGGAGGAGCTCGCCGCAGTCAACAAGATCGTGATCGTGGCCTGCGGCACGGCGGCGTATGCGGGAATGGTCGCGAAGTACGCCATCGAGCGCTGGACCCGGATCCCGGTTGAGGTGGAGCTGGCCCACGAGTTCCGGTATCGCGACCCGGTGATCGACGAGTTGACCTTGGTGGTCTCGATCTCCCAGTCCGGCGAGACGATGGACACCCTGATGGCGGTGCGCCACGCCATCAAGCTCGGGGCCAAGACCGTGTCGATCTGCAACACCCACGGATCGACGATCCCTCGTGAGTCCGACGCGGTCCTCTACACCCACGCCGGTCCCGAGATCGCCGTCGCTTCCACCAAGGCCTTCCTGGCCCAGATCACCGCGAGCTACGTGCTCGGGCTCTATCTCACGCAGCTGCGCGGGGAGTCCTACGGCCGAGCGGCCGCCGACGTGATGCGTGACCTGCACGAGATCCCGGACAAGATCGAGAGCTTGTTGGGCGATATGGACCGGGTGCGTGAGATCGCACACTTCATGTCGGACAGTCGCGCCGTCCTGTTCCTGGGCCGCCACGTCGGCTATCCCATCGCGATGGAAGGGGCACTGAAGCTCAAGGAGCTGGCCTACATCCACGCGGAGGGGTTTGCGGCCGGCGAGCTCAAGCACGGCCCGATCGCGCTGATCGAGCCCGGCCAGCCTGTGTTCATCGTGGTGCCCTCACCCACCGCAGAGCACGGGTTGCACGGCAAGGTCGTCTCGAACATCCAGGAGATCCGCGCTCGCGGTGCCCGCACCCTGGTGATCGCCGAGGAGGGTGACGAAGACGTCGTGCCGTTCGCCGACGAAGTCATCCGCGTGCCCAAGAGCCCGGCGTTGTTGGCCCCGCTGCTGACCGTGGTCCCGCTGCAGGTCTTCGCGCTGCACCTGTCGACCGCCAAGGGACTCGACGTCGACCAGCCGCGCAACCTGGCGAAGTCGGTCACGGTCGAGTGAGTCGGCACACCGGATGATCATCGGGGTTGGGATCGACGTGGTCGACATCGCCCGGTTCGGGCGTCGTCTGGAGCGCACTCCCCGCCTGATGGAACGACTCTTCACAGAGTCCGAACGTGAGTTGAGACTGGCCTCGCTAGCCGCCCGGTTCGCCGCGAAGGAAGCACTGGCCAAGGCGCTCGGAGCACCGGTCGGTCTGCACTGGGGTCACGCCACGGTGGTGCGCAACGATGACGGGCGTCCGGAGCTGCAGGTCATCGGAACCGTCGCCGCACGCGCCGAGGCCTTGGGCGTCACCTCCCTGCATGTCTCCCTGTCCCACGACGCCGGCATCGCCTCGGCGGTCGTCATCGCAGAAGGATCTGACGTGACAACAGCGACAGCGACGGTAGGTGAGGACCGATGATCTTCGCCTATGCGGTGGCCGACGTGAGATCCGCCGAGAACGCACTGATGGCCGACCTGCACGAGGGTGAGCTGATGCTGCGGGCAGCTCGAGGCCTCGCGGAGGTGACCCGAGCCCGCGCTCAACAGCTCTCGGCCCGCCGCATCGTGGTCCTGGTCGGTCCGGGTCATAACGGTGGTGACGGTCTTTTCGCCGCCGCCGACCTGGCTGGCGACCACACCGTCCAGGTCGTTCACGTCGGGGAGGAGGTGCACCCCGATGGGCGTAAAGCGGTCGAAGCGGCGCACATCCCCCTGATCGGCGTGGAACGCTCCAACCCCGATCTTCCCGGCGAGGTGGTCCAGGCCCTCGCCGGGGCCGAGATCGTGCTGGATGCGCTCGTCGGCATCGGCGGCCGGGCGGGTCTGTCCGGGGCCATGGCCGCCCTGGTCGAATCCATCAGTGACGACAGCTATGTGCTGGCGGTCGACCTGCCGAGCGGGGTCGACCCGAGCGGTCATCGGATCGGCGCGGCGGCCGTCTTCGCCGACGAAACCGTCACTTTCGGAGTGGCCAAGCCCGTCCACCTTCTGCCCAACACAGAGCCGGCAGTCGGCCTGCTGACCGTGGTGGACATCGGCCTCTCGTTGTCTGCGGCTCCGGCGGTCGAACGGATGGAGCACGACGATGCGGCCGAGCTCTGGCCGGTGCCGACCGCTCGAGACCACAAGTACTCCCGAGGGGTGGTGGGGGTCATCGCGGGCAGTGAGTCCTTCCCCGGAGCGGCGGTCCTGGCGTGCACGGCATCGGTGGAGGCCGGGGCCGGGATGGTGCGCTACGTCGGACCCCCGACCGCCGCGCGGTTCGTCGTCCAAGCAGTCCCGGAGGCGGTGCCGGCCGAGGGTCGAGTGCAGGCCTGGGTGCTCGGGCCCGGAGTGGACGCCGAGGACCCCGGCGTGACCACCCGAGAACAGATCGACCGTATCTGTCGGGCGATCGAGTCTGACGACCCGTGTGTGATCGACGCCGGCGCCTTGGCCCTCTTCGACTACCCACGGTCGGCGCCCACCCTGCTGACCCCGCACGCCGGAGAGCTCGCTCGGCTGCTGACCGCCTGGCCGGGGCATCAAGAGGTCACCCGGGATCAGGTCGAAGCCGACCCGGTGGCCTGGGCCCAGGCCGCCGCGCACGAGACGGGCGCTACGGTGCTGCTCAAGGGGGCCACGACGGTGATCGCCGAGCCGCAGGTCGGTATGCCGATCCGCGTCTCAGCGAGTGCGCCACCGTGGTTGGCCACAGCGGGTGCCGGCGACGTGCTGGCCGGGGTGTGCGGCACCCTGCTCGCTGCCGGCCTCACACCGCGGGACGCTGGCTCTCTGGCGGCCCTCGTCCACGGCGTAGCAGCCCACAACAGCAACCCGGGTGGTCCGGTGCGAGCGTTGAACGTGGCCCACAGCATCCCCAGCACGGTGTCTCAGCTGCTGCGTCGCCGCTGAGTCAGGTGTTGCGGGTGGCAGCCGTCTCGTCCGCGGCGCCGGTGTCGTTGCTGGCGGGGTCCTGCGCGGTGGAGGAGTGGGGGCCACCGCGACGCCCGATGGTCAGACTGGTGGTGAC